>DATINB010000165.1:0-5177 GCA_035474775.1 Luteimonas sp. | reverse complement strand
CATTGACCCAGGTCATGTCGGTCTCGTCGATGGCGCCCAGTTCCAGCACCGCCGGCTGATGCGCCTGCTCGGCTGTCAGCGCCACCGTGGTGCGGAACCAGACCATGCCGTCGAAGGCGGCCAGTGCCGGTTCGTTCCAGCGCTCCCAGGCACCCAGGGCGTCCGGCGCCTTGCGCCAGCCGGGGCTTGCACTGCCCGTCATGCGCCAGGGCCGGTCGCCCGGAATGGTCCCGGCGCGCCGGTCCCACCACCGGCCCCACGCTTCACCCCAGCGTTGGGCGGCCAGCGCCGGGTCGCGGTGGTACAGGGCCAGTACGTCGAGCGGTTCGCGGAAACGCGGCGCGTCCTGCAGGGCATCGGCGCCGATCCAGGCCTCGATGCGCGAGCCACCCCACGAGGCGTCGACCAGGCCCATCGGCACGTCGACGCGTGTCTGCAGCGCGCGCGCGAAATAGAAACACGCTGCGGAAAACTCGCGCAGGCTGTCCTCGTCGACGGCCTGCCAGCGCGCGTCGCCGGCGAGCGCATCCAGCGGGACCGCGCTCGCCGTCTGCGGCACCGTCAGCAGCCGGACCGTGGGCGCTCTGGCATTGGAGAGCTCCGACGCCGCATCCAGCGACCGCCAGACCGGCAACTCCATGTTGGACTGGCCGGCGCACAGCCAGACGTCCCCGGCCAGCAGGTCATCGACCGATTGCGAGCTGGTGCCGTCGGTGGCGGTCAGCACGTGCGGCCCACCGGCCGACAGTGCGGGCAGCTGCACCTCCCAACGCCCGGAGCGGTCGGCGCGGCCGGTCGCGCCCTGCGCATCCAGGCGGACATGCACCCGACGCCCGGGCCGTGCGGTGCCCCATACGCGGATCGGCCGGTCGCGTTGCAGCACCGCATGGTCCTGGAACATCGGGTCAAGCAGGCGCCCGGCAACGACAGCCTGCGCGCTGGGCCCCGATGTCTCCGGCACCGGTACCTGCGCCAGCGCCGGGCTCGTCGACACCGTCGCCAGTGCCGCCAGCAGCATGCCCACCGGTGAGACGCATGTGCGGCGCGCGGCGACTTCCGGACGGCTTCGGAGCGGGGGCGTTAACATCGCGTCCACCGCGCTGCCTGCGCGGGACCGGAGGATGCAGCGCGTCCCGACAACCCAAGGTGCCTGCATTGGATACACCCAGGAAATCCGTCAGGCGCAAGGGTCGCGCGGTCACAATCGACGAGGTCGCGGCACTGGCCGGCGTGTCGCCCATGACGGTCTCGCGCGTGGTGAACGGACAGGGGACGGTGCGCGACTCGACGCGCGACAACGTCATGCACGCGGTCAAGACGCTCGGCTACACGCCCAACCTGGCTGCCAGCGCGCTGGCGACGGCGCAACACACCCGCATCGCGCTGATCTACACCAACCCCAGCTCCGCCTACCTCCAGCAGTTGCTCGTCGGCGCACTGCGGGGCGCAGCCCGCGCGGCGGCCCAGCTGGTGATCGAGAACTGGGACCACCTCGATGCCGCGGGCCAGCGCCATGCCGCCAGCGTCCTTGCCAGGAGCGTGGCCGGCGTGATCCTGCCGCCGCCGCCGTGCGAGTCGAAAGCGGTGATCAAGGAATTCCTGAGTGCGGGGGTCCGCGTGGTGTCGATCGCCTCGGGCAGCTTCCGCGAGCGGATTTCCTGCGTACGCATCGACGACTTCGGTGCCAGCAAGGAGATCACCGCCTACCTCGTCGCGCAGGGCCACACGCGCATCGGTTACATCGATGGCAATCCCGAGCACACGGCCAGCGCAGAGCGCCTCGGCGGATTCCAGGCGGCCCTGGCGGAAGCCGGCATCGGCTTCGATCCCACACTCGTCGCACAGGGCTACTTCACCTACCGATCGGGGCTGGAGGCCAGCGAACAACTGCTCGCGCGCGATCCCGCACCGACCGCGATCTTCGCCAGCAACGACGACATGGCGGCGGCGACGATCTCCGTGGCGCATCGCAAGGGGCTCGACGTCCCCCGCGATCTGTCGGTGGTGGGCTTCGACGATACCTTCGCCGCCACCACGGTCTGGCCCGAGCTGACCACGATCCACCAGCCCGTGGCCGACATGGCGGATTCCGCGGTCGAGATCCTGCTGCGGACCATCCGCAGCAAGGAACGTGGCGCCCGCGCACTGGTCGACCACGTGGCGTCCTACCAGTTGATCGTGCGCGATTCGGTGGCGCCGCCGGCGGAGCGCACGCCCTCGCCCGGGGCCTGATCCCGGAACGGCGCGTGGCGCGGACGCGTCGGCTGGCCTGGCCAGCACGCGATCGACACCCTGCTCCGGTGCGCGCGCCGCCATGGCATCAACCCTGCATGGCTTCCAGCTCCGTGCCCTTGGTCTCGTGCACGTAACGGATCACGAAGACGATCGAGACCAGCGCGGCCAGCGTGTACAGGCCATAGGTACCGGCCAGGCCGATGCCCGCAAGCAATACCGGGAACGACATGGTGATGGCGAAGTTGGCGGTCCACTGCGCCGCGCCGGCTACGGCGAGCCCCGAGCCGCGGATCTGGTTGGGGAACATCTCGCCCAGCATCACCCACATCACCGGGCCCCACGACATGTTGAAGAACACCACGTAGACATTCGCTGCGACCAGCGCCAGCACGCCCATCGAATCGGAAAGTGCCAGGTTGCCGGCCGCGTCCAGCGATGCGCTGGCGAAGGCGGCCACGACGAGCGCCAGCGAGACCGTCATTCCGATGGAGCCGACCCACAGCAGCGGCTTGCGCCCCACCCTGTCGATCAGCACCAGCGCCACCAGGCAGGCCCCGATGCTGAGCGCACCGGACAGGACGTTGATCAGCAGCGCATCGTTCTCGGAAAACCCCACCGCCTGCCACAGCACGGCCCCGTAATAGAAGACCACGTTGATGCCGACCAGTTGCTGGAAGGTGGCCAGGCCGATGCCCACCCAGACGATGCGCCGCAAGCGGCCACTTGCGCGGTCGCGCAGGTCCGCCAGACGCGGCCGGTGATCCTGCGACAGCGACCCGGCGATCTCGTCCAGCTTCAGGCGCGCCTCGGTAAGACCGTAGAGCCGCACGAGGACCTTTTCCGCATCGACGACGCGGCCCTTCACCATCAGGTAGCGCGGACTCTCCGGAATGAACAGCAACGCCACGAAGAAGATCGCGGCCGGCAGGATCTCGATCCAGAACATCCACCGCCAGGCCTCGAATCCCAGCCACAGCGGGTTGATCGACGCACCTGCATGGCGCGCCAGCAGGTAGTTGCTCAGGAAGGCTGCGAACAGCCCGCCGATGATCGCGATCTGCTGCACCGTCGCAAGTCGGCCGCGATAGCGCGCCGACGAGACTTCGCTGATGTACGCCGGCGACATCACGCTGGCCGCGCCGACCGCCAGGCCGCCCAGCACGCGATAGAGGACGAACTCCAGCGAGCCGGTGACGATGCCCGAGCCCCAGGCGGAGACCAGGAAGAACACGGCCGACACGATGAGCACCGCGCGCCGACCGTAGAGGTCGGCCATGCGGCCGGCGAAGAATGCACCCACCGCGCAACCCAGCAGCATCGAGGCGACGTTGAAGCCGGTGCCCACGGAGTCCGAGTCGAAGGCTTGCTGCAAGCCGTCCACCGTGCCGTTGATGACCCCGCTGTCGAACCCGAACAGGAAGCCACCGATGGTGGCCACGCAACTGATCAGGACGATGAAACGCGTGTTTTCCCCGCCCGACTCGACAGTACCCATGCTCGCCTTGCTCCCCATGTTGGATCAGCCCCGATGCCGCTCGCGCATGCCACCCGCCCCCTGGCGGACCCGCATGCCGTCATCGCAGCAGGTAATCGTTGATCAGGTTCTCGTAGCGCTCCTGCTTGCCGCTGGCCTGCACCGGCTCGCCCTGCCCGCGCGCCAGCGCATCCAGGTCGGTGAGCGACAGCTTGCCGAGCTCGAAGTCGCGTCCCGCGCCGGCATCGAAGCTGGCATAGCGCTCCGCGCGCCAGCGCTCCCAGGGCGACTCCTCGAGCAGTGCGTGCGCCACCTCGAGCCCGCGCGCGAACGCGTCCATGCCGCCGATGTGGGCGATGAACAGGTCTTCCATGTCGGTCGACTCGCGGCGCACCTTGGCGTCGAAGTTGAGGCCGCCCTCCAGCCCGCCCTGGCGCAGCACCACCAGCATGGCGCCCACGGTGTCGTAGAGGTCGACCGGGAACTGGTCGGTGTCCCAACCGTTCTGCGCGTTGCCGCGGTTGGCGTCGATGCTGCCGAGCAGGCCATGATCCGACGCCACCTGCAGGTCGTGCTCGAAGGTGTGCCCGGACAGGGTGGCGTGGTTGGCCTCGATGTTGAGCTTGAAGTCCTTCTCGAGCCCATGCTGGCGCAGGAAGCCGGCCACCGTGGCACTGTCGAAGTCGTACTGGTGCTTCATCGGCTCCATCGGCTTGGGCTCGATCAGGAAATTGCCGGTGAAGCCGATGCTGCGGCCGTAGTCGCGCGCGATGGTGAGGAAGCGCGCCATGTTGTCCTGCTCGCGCTTCATCTGCGTGTTGTGCAGGCTGGCATAGCCTTCGCGGCCGCCCCAGAACACGTAGTTCTCCCCGCCCAGCTCCACCGTGGCGTCGAGCGCGGCCTTGACCTGCACCGCCGCGCGCGCGACCACGTTGAAGTCCGGGTTGGTCGAGGCGCCGTTCATGTAGCGCGGGTGCGAGAACAGGTTGGCGGTGCCCCACAGCAGCTTC
Source organism: Luteimonas sp. (assembly GCA_035474775.1). GTDB lineage: Bacteria > Pseudomonadota > Gammaproteobacteria > Xanthomonadales > Xanthomonadaceae > Luteimonas. The sequence continues at coordinate 458 of DATINB010000165.1, read as the reverse complement.
ACGCCGGTGTCGTTCTGGCGCTGCTTGGCGAGCGCGACCATGTGCTTGAGGTTCTTCTCGTACTCGCCGATGTCTTCCGCATCCGGCGCCAGGTCGACGTCGTGGAAGCAGTAGTACGGCACGCCGAGCTTGGTGAAGAACTCGAACGCCGCATCGGCCTTGGCCTCGGCGCGACCCAGCGCATCGCTGCCGGCGTCCCACGGATAGGCGCGCGTGCCCGGCCCGAACGGATCGGCGCCATTGCCGCAGAAGCTGTGCCAGTACGCCACCGCGAAGCGCAGGTGCTCGGCCATGCTGCGTCCACCGATCTGCTTGTCTGCGTCGTACACCTTGTAGGCCAGCGGATTGTCCGAGTCGCGGCCCTCGAAGGGAATACGACCGACACCGGGGAAGAACTCGCGCTGGCCAACGTAGAACGAAGAACTCATGGGCAACATCCTCTGGGGGAAATCAGGGCA
>DATINB010000164.1:0-2213 GCA_035474775.1 Luteimonas sp. | reverse complement strand
GCACGCCTGTTCTTGCTCGTGGCCGATCTGCGCCCCGGAAACAACGCGGCATCCGCGCGCACCGTTGTCCGGTCTCCCGTGGAATCGGACAAGCGTGGCGGGCGGAGCCTGCAGTAGTGGTTGGCGGGGGCAGATGACCCTGCTCGCGGCTTCTCGTACCCGAGCACGAGGGCGCCGAAAGGCGACGCCGGCTGCCCCGAGGGTGTCGTCTACGCAGTGAGTGCCGAGGCAGCATGCGGCGGTGTTCGGCAAGCGCTGAGTCTGGGCGCAGGCTGCAAGCCTGGACGGGCTGCTTGCGCAGCGACGGCAGCGTGCGCGCGCGCCGAAGAGCGCACGGCCAACCTTCATCGTGCGCGTCCAGGCATTCGTGTATCTGCAGCACGTGAGCGAATGAGCCCCCGCCAGGCGGCACGGCACCGCACCGCCGCCTGCCGCTAGACTCCCGGCCATGGCCTTCAACGTCCGCCAGATCTTCGCTGCCCTCACCGACGCCGCGGTTGACTACGTCGTCGTGGACGGGCTGGCGGTCATCCTGCACGGCTACCTGCGCACCACGGCGGATCTGGACCTTGCGATCGGCTTTGCGCCGGGAAATGCCAGCCGCGGCATGGGGGCACTGGTGTCGATCGGTCTGCAGCCGTGACGTCGGTCCCGCCGCTGGCTTCCTTCGAGGAAGTGGAACGCGCGCAACTGATGGCGTGGGCAAGGCTGAGTGCGGACGCGAAGATCGACTTCTTCGAAGAGATGGTGGCGCTCGCGTATCAGAGCGGGGCGCTGGCACCGGAACGGCTGGCCTTGCGGGACCAGCCGCCTGCACCGCGGACGCTGCCACCAACGGATCACTAGGGCCCTCAACCTGCCGGTCGGAGGGGGTACCGCAAGGCCTCGAGCACCAGGGAGAATGCCGGCGACGGGTGCCGCCGGCTCGGGTAATACAGGTGGTAGCCCGCAAACGGCGGGCACCAGTCCGCGAGCGTGCGCACGAGCGTGCCCTGCTGCAGGTGCGGCGCGAACTCGTCTTCCGGCAGGAAGGCGATGCCCATGCCGTCCAGCGCCGCCGCGACGATGTGCGGGGACGTGTTGAGGATGACCTGGCCCTCCACCCGCACGTCCAGCTCGCGGCCACGCCGCTCGAACTCCCACGCGTAGAGCCCGCCCGACACCTGCCGCTGCGCGATGCAGCGGTGCGCCGTCAAGTCACCCGGTTGCCTGGGCTGCGGGTGGCTGGCGAAGTACGCCGGCGATGCAACGGCCGCCATGCGGATCTTCGGCCCGATCGGCACCGCGATCATGTCCTTCTGCACCTGTTCGCCCAGCCGCACGCCCGCATCGAACCGGTCGGCCACGATGTCGCGCAGGCCGTAGCTCACGTCGCACTCGATGTGGATGTCGGGGTATTCGCGCAGCAGCGGCAGCAGCCTGGGCCAGATGCTGGCGCGCAGCACGTGGTCGGCGCAGGTGAGGCGCACGGTCCCGGCCGGCTTGTCGCGCAATGCGGTCAACGCATCGAGTTCGGCCTCGATCTCCTCGAAGCGGTGGCCGATGGCCCGGACCAGGCGTTCGCCCGCGGGCGTCAGCGAGAGGCTGCGCGTGGTGCGGGTGAGCAGGCGGATGTCGAGGCGCGCCTCGAGGGCCTTCACCGTCTGGCTGACGGCGGACTGGGTGATGCCCAGCACGGCGGCCGCACGGGTGAAGCTGCCCTCGCGCGCGACGGTGACGAATGCCAGCAGGTCGTTGAGGTTCCGGCGCGCCATGGCCACAGTCTGGCACGCCTGATTGATTAGGTAGGCTACTGGGGGGTAGTAGCTCGAGGTGGCTAATCAACCGTGTGCGCGAGGCCCAGACTGTGCTCCGCGGTTGCGTGCCTGCAGCCCTTCTTGCCGGGCACGCGTCGGACGGGCCCCGCCGGGTGCGTCTCACGACCCGCACCTTTCCCACCACACGGATCCAGTCCATGTCGTCCACGCCACCAGTCCTCGACACCCGCGGCGCTGCCGCCTGGGGCGGTGTCTTCGCCCTGGCGCTCGGCGCGTTCGCGCTGGTGTCGTCCGAGTTCATGCCGGTGAGCCTGCTCACCCCGGTTGCCACCGACCTCGGCATCTCCGAGGGCCAGGCCGGGCAGGCCATCACCATCTCGGGCGCCTTCGCGCTGGTCACCAGCCTGTCGATGGCGGCGCTGGCCGGCCGCGTCGACCGAAAGTGGCTGCTGGTCG
>DATINB010000163.1:0-8236 GCA_035474775.1 Luteimonas sp. | reverse complement strand
CGGTCGTCCAGGCGCAGGCGGGCGACCCGCCACCCCCATGGCTGCGCGGTGCGGTGCGCGAGGTGCTGGAGCGCGCGCCCGGGTTCCGCGCCCTTCCCGCGCCGGAGCGCCAGGCGCTGGCGCGCTCGATGGTGCGCGTCTCCGCGTTGGCGGCAGGGCTGCTTGAAGAGGAAGGCGCCGCCCAGGCGGAGCTGGCGCGCCGGCCTGCGCCCACAGCCGCGCCGATGGCACGGGCGCAGGCACAACCCGAGTTCGGGGCGTCCGCCGAACGGGTCGCCGGGACCACGGCCGCGATCCTCGACGCGGTGTCGTTCCCGCGCTTCGTGACCGACCTCATCAACGGCGTGTTCCGCGCCATGCTGGATTCGAGCAGCCAGCAGATGCAGCAGTACGTGCAGCTGCTGAATGCCGTCTCGGCGTCGGCGGAAGGTTTCGAGCGCGCGCAGTTCGGCCTGCCGCAGGTGCGCCAGTGGCTGGCCGACCGCTTCCCGGAGGCCATCGAATACGACCTGCCCGAGGTGGAGCCGGGCGAAGTCGCCGATCCGGACGACACCGCCGCCGTGACCCTGCGCCTGCGCAGCGGCGCGTCGCTGCCGGATGCGGAGCAGATCCGCGCCACCCTCGGCATGGCCCCCGGGGAGCCGGTGGACGCCGGCAGCCCCGAACAGCTGGTGCCGCTGGCACGCCGCCACCTCGCCCGCCAGCGCCAGCAGATGCTGGCGACCATGGTCACGATGGGGATGCAGCGGATCGTCATCGACAGCGGCAGGATCAACGCCGCCATGCGCTTCCACATCGACACCCGCAGCGCCGCCAACCAGGACCGCGGCAGCCAGACCAGCGTGCACAACCGCATCCGCGCCGGAGGCAGTTTCGGCGTGGGGCCATGGGGCGCGAGCGCCGATGTCGAGAACACCATCGGCTACGTGTCCACCGAGCGCACGCAGTCGAGCGAGGAACTCAATACCGAGCTCGACCTCAACTCGTCGGTCGAGCTGAACTTCCGAAGCGATTACCTGCCGTTGGACAGGCTCGCCGAACCCGGCCAGGCCGAGCGCATCCGCGGCAGCACGCTGAATCCGGCCGCGGACGTCGATCCGGCCGCGGCCAGCGCGGCTCGGCGCCAGGCACAGCTGACCTCGGAAGCGGCGCGTCGGACTGCGCTGGATGGCACGATCGCCGCCGCCGCCCGGCCACCCGCCGCGGCGCCGTCGACGCCGGTGCCGACGCCCGCTGCGCGGGCGCCGGTGCCCGCGGCGCCGGCCGTGGGGCTACCGGCGACCGGAGCCACTGCGGCGCCGCCGTCGACGGCCACTGCCGCGCCGCCGCCGTGACCGGTTGGCAGGTCAGTCGACGACCTGGAACAGCGCCGCTGCCGCCTGCGCGTCCAGCACCCGCCAGGCGCCGGGTTCCAGTTCGCCCAGCGACAACCCGCCGATCCGGCTGCGGTGCAGCGCCACCACGTGGTTGCCCAGCGCCGCGAACATCCGCCGCACCTGGTGGTAGCGGCCCTCGTGCAGGGTCAGGCGCGCGCGGTCGGGGCCCAGCGCCTCGAAGCCGGCCGGCAGCAGCGGCGTGGTCTCGGACTCCAGCATCAGCGTGCCGCTCGCGAAGCGCGCGCCTTCGTCGCCGCGCAACGGTTGCGCCAGGGTGGCCTCGTAGACCTTGGGCAGCCGCGACTTCGGCGCGATGATCCGGTGCAGCAGCGCGCCGTCGTCGGTCATGAGCAGGAGACCGCTGGTGTCGCGGTCCAGCCTGCCGACCGTGGACAACGACGGCGACCGCAATGCAAAGCGCGGCGGCAGCAGGTCGTAGACAAGCCGCCCGCGGTCCTTCGACGAGCAGGTGTGCCCCACCGGCTTGTGCAGCATCAGCAGCAGGCCCGGCGGCGGATCGAGCGGCGCATCGTCCACGCGCACGGCGTCGTAGGGGACGCTGTCGTCCGCGTACAGCACCTCGCCCCCGGCATCGGTGACGCGCCCGCTGCGGAACAGCGCAGCCACCTCCTTGCGGCTGCCGTAGCCGAGGTTGGCGAGCGTCTTGACCAGCTTCATCGGCGCGGTGGGCGCCCGGCCGGCACGCGCGCGGCACGCACCGCCTCGACGATCTTGAAACCGGCGCGCTGGGCGACCACCCGCGACTGCCCGAACCCGGCGGCCAGTTCCTCCTCGTAGGGCAGGTGGCGATTGGCGACCATCCACAGCCGCCCGCCGGGCTCCAGCGCGGCGGCGGCGGCGGCGATGAAGGCACGCCCGATGTCCGGGCGCTCCGCGCGGCTCTGGGCGTGGAACGGTGCATTGGTGACCACCACGTCGTAGCGGTCCGGCAGGCCCGAAGCCACGTCGTGCCAGCGCACGTCGAGGGCGACCCGGTCCACGTACGGCGCCAGGTTGCCGGGCAACAGCGCGCAGGCACGGGCGTCGCCTTCGTAGGCATGCAGCGCGGTGATGCCCGGACAGCGCCGCAGGAGTTCCGCCGACAGATAGCCGTAGCCGGCGCCGAGGTCCGCGGCGCGACCGGCGAGATCGCCCGGCAGGTGCTCGGCGAGCAGGGCCGAGGCGATGTCGACACGGTCCCATGCGAACAGGCCAGGCCGGCTGGTGAACCGTCCGCCGACCACCGGCCGCGGCGCATCCAGCGCGCGCCATTCAAGCGCCAGCGCGGCGTCGCCCTGCCCCGCCGCGGGCCGGGCCCAGAACACGCGGCACTTGAACTTGGATTTCGAGGCCACCGGGCCTGCCAACCGCGCCAGGTCGCCCTCGCCCGATCGCGCGCCCTCGTCGTTGGCCATCGCCGCCACCACCACGCCGCCCGGGCGCAGGCGCGCCAGCGCGTCGGCGAACACCGCGCGCGCATGCTCGCGCTGGCGCGGCGGCAGCACCAGCACCAGCAGCCACAGGCGCCCGTCGGGATCGCGCACATCGCGGCCGGCGCTGCGCAGGGCGTCCACCTCCGGCTTGAAAGTCTGCTCGCAGACCAGCCCCGGCCAGGGCTGGCGCTGCAGCGCCGCACCTTCGCGCGCACCGAGCATCAACGCGCCGTCGTCGGGCCAGGCCAACGACCCGTCGGTGAACGGCAGCAGCAGTGCATCGAGCGCGGGGTCGCCGGGGGAAGCAGGCATGGGCGGGGGTCCACTGGGGGGCCGCCGATTCTACGGCCCGCGCCGGCGCGCCCGGCCGGCATCCGAGGCCGCTTCATCGACAGCGAACACCCCGGGCGGCACGATCGTGGTGCAAGACCCTTTTCCGGATGGAGGCACCATGCGCGCACTTTTCGTCGGCGGCAACGTGGACAACAGCGAACTCGACCTCGACGGCCAGGAGCCGCCGACCCATTACCCACCCAACACCGGCAGCGGGCAGTCGCGTTACCGGCTGCATCTGGTCGGGCGCCAGGACGAGACCGTGGTCTATGCCGTCTACGGGGCGCCCGACCTGCCGGACGCCGAGGTGCAACGGATCGCGGACGAGCGCGACTACGCGCGGCGCTTCGCGGCCACCGGCGTGCGCTCGCCGAACGACTGACCGCGCCCCGAGGGCGCGCTCCCGCGGGGCCTCGTCGTGGCTCCGCTCAGCCCTGCAACTCGCGCAGGGTCACCGACGGCGGTGCATCCAGCACCGTGCGCGTGGCCAGCAGGCCCGCCGCCAGCGCCGCCAGCATGCCGACCGCGGCACCCGCCGCGGTCATCCGCCAGTCGGACTCCCAGGGCAGGTCGAACACGCGGGTGGCGACCACGCCGGCGAGGATGGATGCGGCCGTCGAGGCCACCAGGCCCGCGATCAGCCCGATCGCCGCGAATTCCGATGCCTGCGCCAGCCGCAGTTGCCGGCGGCTGCCGCCGAGGACGCGCATCACCCCGCCCTCCAGCAGCCGCTCGTCCTGGCTCGCGCTCACCGCGGCCAGCAGCACCAGCACGCCGGCGGCCAGCGCGAACCAGAACACCACTTCGACCACCGTGGACACCTGGTCGGCCGTGGCGCGCACCTGGTCCAGCACCGCGTCGACATCGATCACCGAGACGTTGGGGAACGCACCCACCAGCGCGCGGGTGAACGCCGCGTCCCCATGCGGGACCGACACCGCGGTGATGTAGCTGGCCGGATACCCGTCCAGCGCGCCGGGCGAGGCCACCACGAAGAAGTTCGGCCGGAAGCTCTCCCATTCGACGCTGCGGAAGCTGGTGATGGTGGCGACGAAGCGTCGCCCCGCGATGTCGAATCCGACACGGTCGCCGAGCTTCCAGCCCAGCGATTCGGCATAGCCTTCCTCCACCGACACTTCCGGCCGGGCCAGCGGTGCGCGGCCCCAGAAACGCCCGGCGGTGACCGCGTTGTCGTCGCGCAGGACATCGGTGCTGGACAGGTTGAATTCGCGTTCCGCGCGCCGTTGTGCCTGCCGGGCCTCTTCGCCATCGGCTCCGGAAGCCGCGTCGTTGCCGCCGTAGTCGGCGCCACCGGTGGGCTTGCCGTTGCGCTCCACCAGGCGCCCGCGCACCATCGGGTACAGCACCGGCGCCTCGATGCCCTGCCTGGCGATCAGCGCGCGCACCGCCGGCATCTGCGACTGCTGCACGTTGATGATGAACCGGTTGGGCGCGTCCGCCGCCAGCGACAGCTGCCAGCGGTCGAGCAGGTCGGTGCGCACGAAGGTGAGCAGCAGCAGCGCCATCAGGCCCAATCCCAGCGCGGACACCTGCGCGATGCTGGTCCCGGCGCGTCGGCTGACATTCGCCAACCCGTAGCGCAGGCTGCCGCGCAGCCGGGTGCGCAGGCGCCGCACCAGCACGATCATCAACCAGGCCAGCAGCGCCAGCACCAGCAGCGTGGCGGCGATGCCCGCGAGCATCGCGAAGCCCAGCGTCGCCGAGCCGGCCTTCCACCACAGCAATGCCGCCATGCCGGCCAGCCCGGCGAGGCCGACCAGCCAAGCGCTGGGCTCGGTGGGATCGAGGTCGCGACGCAGCACGCGCAGCGCGGGCACGCGGCGCAGGGCCAGCACCGGCGGCGCGGCAAATGCCAGCAGCACCACCATCCCGACGGCGTAGCCCTGCAGCGCCGGTGCCACGCCCGCCGGCGGGATGGCGATCTTCAGCATGCCGGCCAGCCAGCCGCCGATGGCCCACTGCAGCGCGAAGGCGATCGCGACGCCAAGCGTGCAGGCCAGCAGCCCCAGCAGCAGCATCTCGCCGACATGGATGCCGACCAGCGTGCGCTGGCTGGCGCCCAGGCAACGCATCACCGCCGCACCCGACAGGTTGCGCTCGCTGTGCCGCCGCGCGGCCATCGCCACCGCGACCGCCGCCAGCACCACCGAAACCAGCGCCGCGAGGCCCAGGAAACGTCCGGCGCGATCCAGCGCCGAGCGCACTTCCGGCCGCGCATCGCCGGCGGTCTCCAGCCGCTGCCCGCGGGCCAACGCGCCGCGGGCCGTCGCGTTGAAGCGTTCCACCGCCGCGGCATCGCCGGCCACCACCAGCCGGTAGCGCACGCGGCTGCCTTCCTGCACCAGGCCGGTCGCCGGCAGGTCGGCCAGGTTGAGGAAGACCTTGGGCGCGACGTTGAAGTAGTCCAGCGCCGCATCGGGTTCGGCCACGACCAGTGCGGCCAGGCGCAGTTGCGTCGCGCCGATGCCGACGCTGTCGCCGATCCGCGCCCCCAGCGCATCGGCACCGGCACGGCTCATCCACACCTGCCCCGGCGCCGGCACGTCCGGCGCACGCGCCTCGCGGCCGCTGCCGTCGCGGATCCGGAACTCACCGCGCAGCGGAAAGCCCCGGCCCAGCGCGCGCAACTCCCCGAGCCGGAGATTGGCCGCCGCCCCGGCACCGACGCGGATCATGGTGTCGAGTTCGACCGTCTCGGTGTTGCGCAGCCCCGGCTGCCGCGCCGCGCTGCGCAGCGCGCCCGCGATCGGCGCATCCGCGCGCAGCACGGCATCGCCACCGAGCAGGCGGTTGGCCTCCAGCGCGAGTGCGCGCTCGGCCCGATCGGTGACGAACCCGACCGCCGTCACCGCCACCACGGCCAGCACCAGCGCGGCCAGCAGGATGCGGATGTCGCCGGCCTTGAGGTCGCGGCGCAGCTGCCGCCACGCCAGCCGCGCGGTCCTCATGCCGTCGTGCCCACCGCCGCATCCCGGTGCCGCCGCGCGCCGGTGGCGTCATCCGCGACGAGCCGCCCGGAATCGAGCCGCAACGTGCGGTCGCACCGCGCGGCCAGCGCTTCGTCATGGGTCACCAGCACCAGCGTGGTGCCGGCTTCGGCATTGAGCTGGAACAGCAGCTCGATGATCGATTGCCCGGTCGCGGTGTCGAGGTTGCCGGTGGGCTCGTCGGCGAACAGCAACGAAGGCCGGGTCACGAACGCGCGCGCCACCGCGACGCGTTGCTGCTCGCCACCGGACAGCTGGCGCGGATAATGGTCGAGCCGGGCGCCCAGGCCGACCGTGGCCAGGATCGCCCGCGCCGGCGCCTCCACGTCGGCATCGCCGCGCAGCTCCAGCGGCAGCATCACGTTCTCCAGCGCGGTCAGCGACGGCAGCAGCTGGAAGCTCTGGAACACGAAACCGACCTTCTCGCCACGCACCCGGGCGCGGCCGTCCTCGTCGAGCGACGACAGCGTCTCGCCGTCGAGCACCACGCGGCCGTCGCTGGGCGTGTCGAGGCCGGCGATGAGCGACAGCAGCGTGCTCTTGCCGGATCCGGAGGCGCCGACCACCGCCACGCTGGCACCGGCGGCGATCTCGAAACCGACGCCAGCGAGGATGGTGAGCTCGCCCGATGGCAGCGCCACGCGCTTGCCGAGCCCGGTCACCTCCAATGCCGCGCGCGGCCGCGCCTGGCGTGCCTCGGTGGCGTGGGCAAGCGTATCGGCGGTCGAGGCGTCGGCCATGGTGTCCTTCATCGCGGGTTGGAGCCGGCCGCTGGATACTGCGGGCCGACGCTTGGGAGACGGTGGATGACCAATCGACATGGGGCCGTGATGCGTGCGCGGCAATGGCTGCTGGCCGGCGGCTTGCTGCTGGCCACCGGATGGGCCACCGCGCAGCCGGCGACCGTAGCCGTCGACGCACCCAGGACCGCCGCGAAGACGGTGCTGGTGATGGGTGATTCGCTGTCGGCGGGCTATGGCCTGTCCGCCGACGAGGGCTGGGTGCCGCTCATGGCGCAGCGCATCGCGCAGCGCGATCCGGGCTGGTCGGTGGTCAACGCCAGCATCAGCGGGGAGACGACGGCCGGCGGGTCGGCACGGGTGGTCGACGAGGTGCTGCGCCATCGTCCGTCGGTGGTGGTGATCGCACTGGGCGCCAACGACGCGCTGCGCGGCCTGCCGCTCCAGGACATGCGCCGCAACCTGGCGCGGATGATCGGGGCGTCTCGGCACGTGGGCGCGAAAGTGCTGCTGGTCGGGATGCGCATGCCGCCGAACCTGGGCGCGGAGTACACGCGCGGGTTCGAGCAGACCTACCGCGACCTGGCGACGCTGTTCGACGTCGAGCTGCTGCCGTTCCTGCTGGAACCGATCGCGGCGGACCGCACCGCGTTCCAGGACGACAACCTGCATCCCACGGCGGCCGTGCAGGCCCGGCTGCGCGACCATGTGTTCGGTGCGCTGGAGCCGATGCTGCGATAGCGGGGTCGACGGCGGCCCCACTCCATGGCCTGGACGCTCAGCGCCCGCCCAGCAACGGGTACGGATTCAGCGGGGTGCCTTCCGACCACTTCCGGTCCGGGCCGAGCTGGAACACCGCGAAATGCAGGTGGGGTGCCGCCGGGTCGGCGTTGCCGGTGCTGCCGACGTAGCCGAGCAGATCGCCGCGGCGGACGGGCATGGCTTCGGCCAGCCCGGGTGCGTAGCCCTGGAGGTGCGCGTAGTAGTAGGCGTAGGTCCCGGTCGGGTCGAAGTGGTAGATGGTCAGTCCGCCGCGCTCGCTGTCGAACAGCTTTTCGATGTGCCCATCGGCCACCGCGACGACCGGGGTGCCCGCCGGCGCCATGATGTCGAGCGCCTCGTGGCTGCGTGCTTCGCTGCGCGGGTCGCGGAACATGTCGGTGAGCTGGCTGGGCGCGACACCGGGCACGGGCATCGACAGCGGTCCGCCCGCCGGGGGCATGGCGGATCCGGCCGGGACCGACGGCGGATCCGATGGTGGCCGATTGACGCCTGCAGCCGAAGGCGGGCGCGCGACCGGACCGGACTGGCCCGGGCGTCCGGCAGGCACTGCAGGCTCCGCCGGA
>DATINB010000162.1:0-5995 GCA_035474775.1 Luteimonas sp. | reverse complement strand
TCTCCGCGATCGAGGCCGGCAAGCTGCGACGCCAGGAGGTGGACTTCGATCTCCCCGAACTGCTCGGACGCCTGCGCAGCCTCTGCCTTCCGCAGGCCACGGCCAAGCAGCTCAGGCTGTGCATGGATACCGACATCGTGCTTCCGCACGCGCTGCACGGCGACCCCGGCCACCTGCTGCAGGTGCTGCTCAACCTGCTCCAGAACGCCATCAAGTTCACTGATAGCGGTGAAGTGGCGCTGCAGGTCCGCCAGATCGAGCGCGACGGCAACGTGGTCTGGGCGCGGTTCTCGGTGCGCGACACCGGCATCGGCATCCCGGCCGACGCGCGTGCCCGCATCTTCGAGCCGTTCGAGCAGGTCGACAGCGGCACCGCGCGCCGCTACGGCGGCAGCGGCCTCGGCACCACGATCGCCAAGATGCTGGTCGAATCGATGGGCGGCCGGATCGCACTGGAAGCCAACCCGGGCGGCGGCAGCCACTTCTGGTTCGATGTTCCGCTCAGGGTCGGGCAGGCTGGCGCGAGGGCGGACGTCGCCGCGACCGGGATCGACGCTGCTCCGGCGCCGACCGCGGATGCGGTTCCCGCCGAGGTGTTGCCGGCACCTGCGCAGGCTTTCGCACCGGTGTCCGCCAACGTCATCGCCTTCGACGATCCGTTCGTGCGTCATCGGGCACGCGTGCGCCCGATGCAGATCCTGATCGCCGACGATCAGCCGACCAATCGCGTGGTCCTCCAGCGCCTGCTCGAGCGGGCGGGGCACCGGCTGATCTTCGCCGAGGACGGCGAGGGTGCGCTGGACCAGCTGGAGATCCACTCGCCCGACCTGATGATCATCGACCTGCACATGCCGGGTCTGAGCGGCTTCGATGTCATCCGCCAGGCGCGCGTGATGCAGGCCGGGCGGGCGCGCACGCCGATCGTGGTGCTGTCCGCCGACGCGACCGTGGAAGCGCTGCAGGAAGCCGAGCGCGCCGGCGCGCACGCCTACCTCACCAAGCCGGTGGTCGTTGCACGGCTGCTCGACACCATCGGCAAGATCGCCGCCAACGAGGCGCCCGCGGTATCGGCCGCCGCCGTCGAGGACGCCAGGCCCGGCGCGGATTACAGCGTGCTGCAGGAACTGGCCGGCATGAACCTGGGGGCGCAGTTCCTCGAGGATTTCGTCGAACAGTGCCTGCGTGATCTGGCACGTTCGCTGCCGCAGATCCGCAAGGCCGCCGCGGACGGGGACTGGGAGGAGATGCGCGAGGTGGCCCATGCGATGCGGGGCGTCGCAGAGAACGTCGGCTCGGTGCGCCTCGTGGAGCGCTGCCGTTACATCATGGACCTGGCCAGCCCGAGCCTCGCCCTCGAATCCGCAGGGCTGATGCGCGACCTTGGACTCCTGGTCGAGGACAGCGCACAGGTGGCCCAGGCGCAGTTGACGTCATTGCTGGCGATGCCGGGCGCGGCGCGCGAAGACGCCAGGCCCGGCATGCCGGATCGCCGCTGACCGTTCAGCCGTGCGAGGTGGCCTGCAGGTCGCCGCCACGCCGGTATTGCGCACGGACCAGGCGCTCCATGGTGCGCAGCGACTTCTCGCCGAGCTGCAATGCCGTGTCGACCCACACCTCGGTGATGCTCATCATCTCCTCGAGGGTGACCGGCTGCGACATCGCCCGCACGCGGTGCATGGCGGCGCGGGCGTGCGGGATCCGCTGGTTGCGGCGGATCACGTCGTCGACCGCGCGTGCACCCTGTCCCTTGGGCACGAGCACATCGACCAGCCCCATCCTGAAGAGCTCGTCGCTGCTGTAGACGTTGCCTTCCAGCATCAGCTTCTCGGCCTGGTGCGGTGCGATGCGCTTGCACAGGAACGAGTACGCGCCCATTCCCGGGAACAGGTCGAACAGCACCTCGGGGAGCCCCATGGTGACGCCCTCTTCGGCGACGATGGTGTGGCAGCTCAGCGCCGCCTCGAACCCGCCACCCAGGGCATCGCCCTGCACCAGCGCGATGGTGTGCGCGCCCACGCCGAGCCCGGCATGGAAGCCGTGCACCCCGCGCACGCACTGGCGCGCGTAACCCAGCAGCGCATTGCGGTCGCCCGACCTGATCAGGCGACAGAACAGTTCGAGATCGCCGCCGAGGTTGAACACGTCGCTGTCGGAGGCCAGCACGACATGGGAGATCCCCTTCGCGGTGCCCACCTGCTGCTCGATACGGAGCCGGTCGGCCAGGGACTGCTGGTAATGCAGGATGTCGTCGATGAGGCCGGTCTTGAAGCAGGCACGCCCGGGCGCGCCGGCAAGGTCGGCGTGCATGTTGCACCAGTAGACGCCGCGCTCGCTGTCGTCGATGTGGCGAAGGGTGCTGTAGCGCGGTGCGACATGGAGCTGCTGGACGACGGACATGAGTGAGACCCCTGTGTTGGCGCCGCCCGCCCGGTCGCACGCGGAGCGGCATGCAGATGCTGTGGGGTGACGCGACCGGCGATTCAGTTTCACCCTGAATCAAAGCTGTCGGCAAGCGATATCACGGCACGCGTCAAGGACGCGTACCGCTCTGCGTTGTGTACGTCGCGTGCTTGTGGTGCGACTCCGCCTGGAATCGCGACGCACGTCACACTTGCGGCAGGGGATCCCGCAATTCGCGGCGCAGGATCTTGCCCACGTTGGTCTTGGGGAGCTCGGTGCGGAATTCGACGAAGCGCGGCTGCTTGTATCCGGTGAGGTTCTCGCGCGCGTGTGCCTTGACCTGCTCCGCGCTCAACGCCGGGTCCTTGCGCACGATCACCACCTTCACCGCCTCGCCGGATTTTTCGTCCGGGACTCCGACGGCCGCCACCTCCAGCACGCCGGGCATCATCGCGATCACGTCCTCGATCTCGTTCGGATACACGTTGAATCCGGAGACCAGGATCATGTCCTTCTTGCGGTCGACGATGTAGAAGAACCCCTCCGCGTCCATCCGCGCCATGTCGCCGGTATGCAGCCAGCCGTCGCCGTCGATGGCGGCGGTGGTCTCCTCGGGCCGCTGCCAGTAGCCTTTCATCACCTGCGGGCCGCGGATGCACAGTTCGCCGACATCGCCCATCGGCAGCCGGTTGCCTTCCTCGTCCTTGACACAGGCCTCGGTCGAGGGAACGGGCAGCCCGATCGCGCCGTTGTAGTCGGCCAGGTTCATCGGGTTGATGCAGGCGGCGGGCGAGGTCTCGGTCAGGCCATACGCCTCCACCAGGGTCACGCCCGTTGCCTTCTTCCACCGCTCGGCGACCGAACGCTGCACGGCCATGCCGCCGCCCAAGGTGAGCCGCAGCGGCTTGAAGTCGATCTCCTCGAAGCCCGGCGTGTTCAACAGCCCGTTGAACAGCGTGTTGACGCCGGTGATGGCGGTAAATGGCTGCTTCTTGAGCTCCTTCACGAAGCCGGGCATGTCGCGCGGATTGGTGATCAGGATGTTCTTCGCACCCAGCTTCATGAAGACCAGGCCGTTGGCCGTCAATGCGAAGATGTGGTACAGCGGCAGCGCGGTGACGATGACTTCGTGGCCCAGCACCGCCTTCGAGCCGATCCACGCGGATGCCTGCTGCATGTTGGCCACCAGGTTGCGGTGGGTCAGCATCGCGCCCTTGGCGACCCCGGTCGTGCCGCCGGTGTACTGCAGGAACGCGATGTCGTCGTGCGAGATCGCGACCTCGGTCGGCGGATGCCCGGCGCCGATGCGCAGGGTTTCGTTGAAGCGCACCGCGCCCGGAATGTCGTAGTCGGGGACCATCTTCTTGACGTGCCGGAGCACGAAGTTGACCACGGCGCCCTTCGCGAGGCCGAGCATGTCGCCGAGCCCGGTGGTGATGACGTGCCTGACGGAGGTGTCGGGCAGGACGCCCTGGACGACGCTGCCGAAATTGTCGAGCACGAGGATCGCCACGGTGCCGGAGTCGACCAGCTGGTGCCGCAACTCGCGCGCCGTGTACATCGGGTTGGTGTTGACGACCGTCAGCCCGGCGCGCAGGACCCCGAACGTGGCGACCGGGTATTGCAGGCAGTTCGGCATCATGATGGCGACGCGGTCGCCGCGCTTGAGCTTGAGTTCACCGAGCAGGTAGCCCGCGAACTGCGCGCTGAGACGGTCGAGCTCGCCGTAGGTGATCGACCTGCCCATGTTGTAGAACGCCGGACGGTCGCGGTACTTGGTGATCGCGCTCTCGAGCACGGCGGGAATCGAAGCAAACTCGTCCACGTCGATTTCGGCCGGGATGCCTTCGGGATAGTTGGCCAGCCACGGACGTTCAATCGACATGCTTGGTTCTCCTGGTGACGAGCGTGTTCGCCGGCGGTGTGACGCGGTGCGCAGTCTTCGATCGATTGGAGCATAGGGCCTTGGGGCTGGCAAGGCGGAACCATGGCCGTTGGGCGCGCATTCCCGCTACGCTCGGCAGCCACAGGCAACGGGTTCCGGACATGCATTGCACTGCCTTCGCCGACGGACGCAACGGCCCTCGATCGCTGACGTATGCATGGTCGGCGGCACTGGCCTGCCTGCTCGGGGCGGGCCTTTCCGCTCTGCCGGGGTGCTCCACGCCGGCACCGGAACAGCAGCTCCGCGAAACCATCGCAGCGCTCCAGGCGTCGATCGAGGCCGGTGACGCGGCCGCGCTCGAAGATGTCCTCGCGGATGATTTCGTGGGTCCCGATGGCCTCGACAGGCGTGGGGCACGGCGGCTGGCCACGCTGTATTTCCTGCGCGAGACGCGCATCGGCGTGACGGCGGGTCCGCTGGAGATCCGGATGCAGCCGGATCACGCCACGGTGCGCACCACCGCGGCGTTGACCGGGCGCGCCGGTGGCCTGCTGCCGGATTCGGCCAGCCTGCGCGCCTTTGAGAGTGGCTGGAGGCGCGAGGGCGACGACTGGAAGATGACCAGCGCGCGCTGGGACGACACGCGCTAGCGGCGCTTCAGATCCCGGACCTGGATGCCAGCTGCCGGAGCACGTAATGCAACAGGCCGCCGTGGCGGAAGTACTCGACCTCCTTCGGCGTCAGCAGCAGCACGTGGACCTCGAAACTCGACTCGCTGCCATCGGCGCGCCGCGCGGTGATGGTCGCGGTCTTGGCTGCGCCATCGCGAAGGCCGGTGATGTCGAAGGTCTCCGACCCGTCGAGTCCCAGTGTCTGCGCGTTCTCGCCGTCCTTGAACTGGCAGGGCAGCACGCCCATGCCGACCAGGTTGGAACGGTGGATACGCTCGAAGCTTTCCGCGACCACCGCCTTGACGCCCAGCAGGTTGG
This sequence comes from Luteimonas sp., assembly GCA_035474775.1. Lineage (GTDB taxonomy): Bacteria > Pseudomonadota > Gammaproteobacteria > Xanthomonadales > Xanthomonadaceae > Luteimonas. The sequence goes on along the minus strand of DATINB010000162.1, from coordinate 721 downwards.
TGCCCTTGGCAGCCCAGTCGCGCGATGAGCCGGTGCCGTATTCCTTGCCGGCGAACACCACCAGCGGCACGCCGTCGGCCTTGTAGCGCATCGCCGCGTCGTAGATCGACATCTTGGCCGGGGCTGTGTCGCCCTCGAAGTACAGGGTGTTGCCGCCTTCCTCCCCGCCGAACATGAGGTTCTTGATGCGGATGTTGGCGAACGTGCCGCGCACCATCACGTCGTCGTTGCCGCGACGCGAGCCGTAACTGTTGAAATCCGCCGGCTGCACGCCGCGCGACTGCAGGAATTCACCTGCCGGCGAATCCTTCTTGATGTTGCCGGCGGGGGAGATGTGGTCGGTGGTGATCGAGTCCCCGAACAGGCCCAGCACGCGGGCGCCGCGGACGTCTTCGATGGTGCCGACCTCCATGGTCATGCCGTCGAAATAGGGCGGGTTCTTGATGTAGGTGGAATCGGCGTCCCACCGGTACAGCTCGCCGTCGGGCGATTCGATCGCGGCCCAGCGGCTGTCGCCCTTGAACACGTCGGCATAGTTCTGCGCGAACAGTTCCGGTCCGACGGTGGCGGCGATGGTGTCGCCGATTTCCTTGTTGCTCGGCCAGATGTCGCGCAGGTGCACCGCGTTGCCGTCGGCATCGTGGCCGAGCGGCTCGCGCGTCATGTCTATTTCCACCGTGCCGGCCAGCGCATAGGCCACCACCAGCGGCGGCGACGCGAG
>DATINB010000161.1:0-5454 GCA_035474775.1 Luteimonas sp. | reverse complement strand
TCAACCTGGGCATGCAGGCGCTGATGCGCGAGTGGGGGCTGCGCGATGCGGCACCGGCGCTTGACGCCGCCCGCGCGTACGATCAGTACGGGGTCGAGTGGTGCCGCACCATGAACGGCGGCCTGACCGACGTGCTCGACGACGCGCAGTACCTGGCCCGCACCCGGCGCGACGTGGGCGCGATGCGGCAGCTGGCGGCGGAGGTGCTGGCACTCGCGCGCGCCGCCGTGCCCGGCATCAACGGCCATGGCCTGGATGCCCTGACGCGCGACGTCGACCTGGCATCGGACGCGCACGTGCCGATGGTGCCCGTGCACTGGTTCGCACCGTTGCCGCAGGCGGCGCCGATGGCCATGGGCGTGAGCGCCGCGCGGTGACGCTGCTCCTGCTGGTGCAACTGCTGGTGATCCTGGTGGTCGCACGCCTGTGCGGCTGGGTCCTGAAGCACGTCGGCCAGCCGCCGGTGATCGGCGAGATGACCGCGGGCATCGTGCTCGGGCCGATCATGCTGGGGGCGTGGGCGCCGGCGCTGCATGCGTCGCTGTTTCCGCCGGCGTCGCTCCCGCCGCTGTCGGCACTGGCGACGCTCGGGCTGGTGCTGTTCATGTTCGTGGTGGGCGCCGAGTTGCGCGCGGTGGAAGGCACGCGCGCGCAGGTGCGGGCGGCGGCGTCGGTGGGCATCCTCGGCATCGCGCTGCCCCTTGGGTTGGGTCTCGCGATCTCGCCGTGGCTGTATCCCGCCTTCGCACCGGACGGGGTCGCCTTCTGGCCATTCGCCCTGTTCATGGCGGCGGCCATGTCGGTGACCGCGTTTCCGGTGCTGGCGCGGATCCTGAAGGATCGCGACCTCACCGACACCCGCCCCGGCCGCCTGGCGCTCAGTGCCGCGGTGATCGACGACGGCTTCGTCTGGGTGTTCCTGGCCCTGGTGCTCACCTTGACCGGCGGCAGCGGCGACCAGGGCATCGCGCGCACCGCGATCGGCGCGGTGGTGATGGTGGCCGTCATCTTCGGCCTGCTGAAGCCGTTGTATGCGCGTGTCCTGGCCCGGACCCGCGAGCCCGATGGCCGGCTCACGTCGAGCGCGCTGATGTGGATGCTGGCCGGACTGCTGGCGTGCGCGGCCGCGGCCGAATGGATCGGCCTGCACGCGGTCTTCGGCGCCTTCCTCTTCGGCGTCTGCCTGCCGCGTGACGAAAGCTTGAAGGCGCACCTGGAACGCGCGTTCGAACCGGTCGCGGTCCTGCTGCTGATGCCGATCCTGTTCGCCCTCGCCGGGCTCAACACCACGCCGGAGGTCTTCGGCGGCCTGGGCCCGTGGGCGTTCGCCCTGATCCTGTTGGTCGCCATCACCGGCAAGGTGGCCGGTGGTGCGCTCGGCGCGCGCCTGTCCGGTTACGGGTGGCGCGAGAGCCTGGCGGTGGGCGCGCTGGTCAACACGCGCGGGCTGATGGAGTTGGTGGTGCTGAAGATCGGTCTGGACGCCGGGCTCATCGGGCCCGCGCTGTTCACCATGATGCTCGGCATGACGGTGGTGACCACGGTGATGACCTCGCCACTGCTGACGCTGGTCTGCGGACGCGCGGGGACGCCCACGGGGCGCGCCGCCGGGGCCGCAGGCAGGTCCTGACCCTGTCGGATGTCTGAACCGGGCGCGCGATCATGCGTCCGCGACAGTGCGGGCCTTTAGCATCGCACCCGTGCATCGCCGTCGAGTTCGTACCATGAGAAGGATTCCCGCCGTCACCCAGGCGCGTCCCGCGGTCCAGCCCGCGCCGGGAGGCACGCCGTGATGAGTCCAGCCGCGCTCGTGCGTCTGTTCCGGCACATGCCGGGCAACCACATCGTGCTGCGCGCGGATGCCGCTTTCACCGTGGTCGCCACCAGTGCCGGCATCGGCGGCGACGGCGACCTCGACGGCGGGATCGGCAAGGGGTTCTTCGACATGTTCCCGGAACGCCTCGCGTCGCCGGGTGCGGCGGATGTGTTGCGGTCCGCGTTCGGGGCCGCGGTCGCGTCGGGCAGTGCGCAGCAGCTCCCCGTGCACCGCTACGACCTGGCCGACGCGGCCGACGGCCGCCTGAAGGAGCGCTACTGGACCGCGACGGTCACGCCGGTCCCGGATGCGGACGGCCAGGTCGAATACCTGGTCTACACCCCGGAAGACGCCAGCGCCTCCCGTGCGACCGGCGCGATGGCGGTCCTGGACGCGATGAGCGAGGGCTTCTACATCGTGGACCGCCAATGGCGTTTCACCTACGCCAACCCGGGCGCGTTGCGCATCCTGGACACCACGCGCGAGGCGATCGTGGGCGGCGCCATCTTCGACATCTACCCCGGGCTCAGCGAGTCGGCCTTCGGCCACCACTACCGGCACACCATGGCGACAGGCGAGCGGGCCGCGTTCGAGGCCTTCTATCCCCCGCATGCGCGCTGGTACGAGGTCACGGTCAACCCGGCGCCCGAAGGCATCGCGGTGTACTTCCGCAACATCACCGACCGCGTCAGCGCGGAAGAGCAGCGCCAGGCGATCTCGGAGGCGTCCGACCGCCAGCGGCGCATCTACGAGACCGCGCTGAACAGCACGCCCGACTTCGTGTACGTGTTCGACCTCGAGCATCGGGCCCAATACGCCAACGACGCCTTGCGACGGGTCTGGGGCGTGGACGACGTGCGCGGGCGGACCTGGATGGACCTGGGCTACGAGCAGTGGCACGCCGACCTGCACGACCGCGAGCTGGCGCTGGTCATCCAGACCGGCGCACCGATCCGCGGCGAGATCCCGTTCAAGGGCACCAACGGCACCCGCGTGTACGACTACATCTTTTCGCCGGTGCTGGATGCGGACGGCCACGTGGTGGCGGTGGCCGGCACCACCCGCGACGTCACCGACCGCCAGGCCGCGGAGCAGGCGCTGCGCCGCAATGCGGAGCGCCTGGCCGAATCCGACCGGATGAAGGACGAATTCCTCGCCACGCTGTCGCATGAATTGCGCAATCCGCTGGCACCGCTGCGCAACGGCCTCGAGATCCTGCGCATGACCACGGCCGCGGATGCCAGAGCGGCGTCGGTGCACGCCATGATGGAGCGGCAGGTGGGGCAGATGATCCGGCTGGTGGACGACCTGCTGGAGGTGTCGCGCATCAGCCGCGGCACGCTGTCGATCAAGCGCCGGCGGCTGACGCTGGATTCGGTGCTGGACGTGGCGCTGGACGGCGTGCGGCCGCTGGTGGAGCAGAACGCGCACCGCCTGCAGGTGGACGTCCCGGCGCAACCGGTCTGGCTGTTCGGCGACCAGGCACGACTGGCGCAGATCGTCTCCAACGTGCTCACCAACGCCGCCCGCTACACGCCCCGTGGCGGCTCGATCCGGCTGCGCGCCAGCACCAGCCGCGACGACGCCATCATCGTCGTCGAGGACGACGGCGCGGGGATGGAACCGGCCACCATCCCGCGCATGTTCGAGATGTTCAGCCGTGGCGCGCGTGACTCGACCCTGCACCAGGGCGGCCTCGGCATCGGGCTGGCCTTGGCCCGCCAGCTGGTCGAGCTGCATGGCGGCAGCATCGAGGCCCGCAGCGCGGGGCTCGGCCAGGGCACCACGGTCACCATCCGCGTCCCGCTGAGTGAAGCGCCCGAACCCACCGCGGGGCCCGGCGGCGATGCGCCGCGCGCGCTGGACTGCAAGATCCTGGTGGTCGACGACAACCACGACGTGGCCGACAGCCTGGCCGAAGCGCTGCGGCTGTTCGGCGCGGAGGTGTGCGTGGAATACGGTGGCGAGGCGGCGCTCGAAGCCATGCAACGCTTCATGCCCGGTGTCGCGATCCTCGACATCGGCATGCCGGGCATGAACGGCTACGACCTGGCGCGCCGCCTGCGCGGGCTCGGGGTCACCGCCCCGCTGATCGCGTTGACCGGCTGGGGTCAGGACGCCGACCGCAAGCGTGCCTTCGCCTCGGGCTTCGACCACCACCTGGTCAAGCCGGTCTCGGTACCGGGCGTCGTGGAGCTGGTCGGACGCGTCTGCGCGGCCTGAGCCTCAGGCGACCGCCGGCAGCAGGGGCAGCACGAGGCTGAAGCGGGTTCCCGCACCCGGTTCGGTCTCGAGCACGAGCGTGCCGCCGGCCGCCTGAACCAGGTCGCGCGCCACCGCCATGCCGAGCCCGGTGCCCTCGCCAACCGGCTTGGTGGTGAAGAACGGCTCGAACACGCGACTCGCGACCTCCGCGTCCATGCCCGCCCCGGTGTCGCCGAACTCGAGGCGGACGCGGTGGTCGTCTTCACCGCGCAGGGCGATGTGGAACTCGCCGCCGTCGGGCATGGCGTGGTTGGCGTTGGCCGCGATGCTGAGCAGCACGAGGTCGAGCTGCATGGGATCCATGTGCACCGGCCATGCGCCCTCGGCCACGTCCATGCGGATGCGCACCGACGGGTCGAACAGCTGCCGCAGCATCGGCTCGACTGCGCGCACGGCCGCGCCGGCGTCGAAGTCCTTGGCCTGCGGTGGATCGTGGCGGGCGAAGCTCAGCAGTTTGCGGCTCACGGCCGTGGCGCGCCGCGCGGCCAGTTCCACCCCGTCCAGCGCCTCGCGCATGGCGGCGGGATCGTCGGCCTGCCGGCCGCGCCCCGCATAACCCAGGATCAGCGCCAGCAGGTGGTTGAAGTCGTGCGCCACGCCACCGGCCAGCCGGCCCACCGCCTCCACCTTCTGCGCGTGCACCAGCTGCGACTGCACGCGCTCGCGCTCGCCGATCTCGGCGTTCAGGCGCTCGTTGGTGCGCACCAGCGCATCGCCACGCTCGGTGGCCGCGCGCAGGCTCTCGCGCAATGCCGTCACGCTGCGGTCGACCACCACCGCCACGAACAGGAACACCAGCGCCGCGATCAGCGTGTCGACCGCCAGCACCTGGGTCGGATCCGGCAGCTTGCCGGAACGCACGTCGACCACCGTGCCCACCGCGAACACCAGCACCGTCCAGCCGTACATCAGCCACAGCGCACGCCGGCCCACCATCAGACCGGCCACCACCAGCCACACGGTCTGGATCGCCTGCTCGAAGCGGTTGGACTCGAACCCGCTCGACAGGTACGACAGCAGCATGGCCGCGGAGACCCCGACCAGCAGCATGCGCACCGGCCACTGCACGTGGCCACGGCGGATCAGCCACACGTTGAACGCCGCCAGCAGGCTCAGCGCCAGGCTGACCAGCACGGCGACGTGTTCGCCCGGCCGCCACGGCACCGGCACCGCCACCGCGCGGTACATCCACATCGCCGGCGGCAGCACCGCCAGCATCAGCAGGATCACCTGCAGCATCGGCGCATTGCGGCGGTCGACCGGGTCGCTGGCCGGGACGTCGCGCAGCCAGCCGGAGACGGCCTGCCAGGGCCCCCGTGGTGGTGTTGCTCCGCTACTGCCGGCATCCGTCATTCGGACTCCCGTGTGGTCGA
>DATINB010000160.1:0-1760 GCA_035474775.1 Luteimonas sp. | reverse complement strand
CCGATGCCGGTCACCGCGACCGCGCTGTCGACGGCGCGGATCGGCACCTCACGGGCGGGTCGCAGACCGATCCAGTCCACACGTCCGACGCGCGGAAACTGCGTCATCAGGGCGTGCAGGTCGGAGTCTGGCGGCGGATTTCTCATGTGTGAATGCTAGCATCCGGGCCATGTCCGACCCCACGTCCGCGCTCCGGATCGCGCTGCAACCGCTGCCCTATGTGGGCCTGCTGGCGCCGCGCGCGGTGTCCGACATCAGCCTGGTCGTCATCCACTGCACCGAACTGCCCGACCTCGCCACGGCGCGCGTCTACGGCGAGCGCGCGCTCTACGACAGCGGTACCGGCGCCAGCGGCCACTGGTACATCGACCGCGACGGCGCCATCGTCGAATACGTGACGGCGACGCGCGTCGCCCATCACGTGCGTGGCTGCAACGCGCAATCGGTCGGCATCGAACTGGTGAATACCGGGCGCTTCCCGGACTGGTACGACAGCCGCCACCAGGCGATGGCCGAGGCGTACACGCCGGCGCAGATCGAGGCGCTCGTCGCGCTGCTCTCGCACCTGCGCGCCGCGCTGCCGAACCTGCGTGACATTGCGGGCCACGAGGATCTGGACACCGATCGCGTGGCCGCCAGCGACAATCCCGCCCGCACCGTGGCGCGCAAGTGCGATCCCGGCCCGCTGTTTCCCTGGGCGGACGTGCTGGCGCGCGTACCGCTGGCCCGCATCGGCGTCTGAACGTCCGCCTCAGGGCCCCGGCCCGTCGCCACCTATAATCGCCGGCTGGCACGCCACGCGCTGCCATCCCCACCGTGCACGGCTCCCGCGATGACCCCGCCCGTTTCCGAATTGATCGACCTGCTCAGCCTCGAGCGCCTCGAAGACAACCTGTTCCGCGGCCAGAGCCGCGACATCGGCACCAAGTACGTGTTCGGTGGCCAGGTGCTGGGCCAAGCGCTGTCGGCCGCACAGGCCACGATGACCAGCCCGCGCCCGGCGCATTCGCTGCATGCGTATTTCCTGCGCGCAGGCGATGTGGACGCGCCGATCGTCTACGACGTCGACCGCACCCGCGATGGCGGCAGCTTCTCGGTGCGCCGCGTGACCGCGATCCAGCACGGCAAGGTGATCTTCTTCTGCGCGGCGTCTTTCCAGGAAGAAGAGTCCGGCGCCGAGCACCAGCCGGTGATGCCGGACGTCCCCGCACCCGAAGACATCGCGCCGCAGGATCCGCTGCCCGCCGAAGTGCTGGCGAGGCTTCCGGTGAAGGTGCAGCGCTGGCTCGACCGCAGCGGCCCGTTCGAATTCCGCCACGTCATCGCGCCCGGCGAGACCCGTCGCGACGAACTGCATCCGCGCAAGCGTCCGCCGTTCCAGCAGATGTGGTTCCGCCTGACCGGCCCGGTGGGCGATGCGCCCGCGCTGCATCGCGCGTTGCTCGCCTACGCATCGGACTTCCAGCTGCTGGGCACGGCGACGTTCCCGCACGGCATCAGCTATTACCAGCCGAACGTGCAGATGGCCTCGCTCGATCATGCGCTGTGGTTCCACCGCCCGTTCCGTGTCGACGACTGGCTGCTGTACTCGCTCGACAGCCCCAGCGCGCAGGGCGCGCGTGGACTGGCGCGCGGGCAGATCTTCGATCGCGCCGGACGCTTGGTCGCCAGCACCGCGCAGGAAGGCATGATCCGCGTGCTGCCGGATGACGCCGCCGCACCGAAGGCGGGCTGAGATGCGCCAGGTCTTTTCCAGCCCC
>DATINB010000159.1:0-8312 GCA_035474775.1 Luteimonas sp. | reverse complement strand
TGAGCTGCGTGCGCAGCGCGTACTGCCCGGTCTCGTCGCCGTTGAACTCGTTGTCGCCGCGGGTGTAGTTGAACATCATGCGGACGTTGGAATTGATGTAGTAGTTGATGCCGAACAGCATCGAGTTCACTTCGAGCCCCGCCACGTCCTTGTTCTCGATGGTGTCGTAGCGCGCGGTGAGCTCCCACAGGCCCTTGTCGCCGACCTTGGGCGAACCGAACACGCCGGTGGCCGGCTTGTACACCTTGTGGCCGCCGTTGAGCATCCAGCTGCCCATCACGTAGAAGGTCTCGACGTCCTGGCTGCCGCCGAGCGAGCGCTCGAACTCGGCATTGGCGTATTCGGACTGGAAGTACAGCGGGCCGAAGGCGCCGGCGGCTTCCACGCCGAAGGTCGTCACCGAGTCGCCGCTCAGGCCGGGGGTGGTGGAGATGGTCTGCGCGGGCCCGCGGCGACCGGCGTAGTTGGCGACGGCGACCAGGTCGGCGGAGCCCTGGTTGGTGTTCTCGACGCTCGCCCAGCCACCGAAATGCAGGGTGCTGTCGTCGTTGTTGATGGGCGCGAAGGTGGCGCGCGCCGACGCGCCGCTGCCCTCGTTGCGCGGCCCGGCCGGCGTGCGCAGGTTGAACACGCTGGCGCCGATGGTGTAGTTGTCGCCGCCGCGCAGGTAGCCCACGCCCTGCTGGAACTGTCGGCCGTTGAAGAGGCCGGTGGCGGACGCGAACGGGCGCTCCATGAAGGTGATCTCGTTGGAGCTGGTGAGCTCCTCCATCGAGCGGTACGGCTTGAAGTGGCCGACGGTGAACTTGCCGCCGAGCGCCTGCTTGGCGATGTAGACGTCGCGGAAGCCGTCGAGGCCGCTGCCGGCCGCGAAGTCCTGCTCCATCTTGTATTCCCAGCCGAAGGCCTTGCCGGCCAGCGTCAGGCGCGCGCGGCGGAACTCGGTGGTGCCGGTGGTGGCGGCCTGGTCACGATCGAAGGCGTAGGCGTCGAAGTGGATGCGGCCGCCCAGCGAGGCTTCGAAGTTCTTGTCGGCGGAGGTGACCTTGATGCCGCCCTTGGTCTCCAGCTTCGGCGAGTCGTTGACCACCTTGTCGAGCGCCGTGGCGGTGTCGATGTTGACGTCGGACTGCGCGTCGGAGCGTTCCTCCAGCGACTGGACCTGCTCCTGCAGCAGCTGCAACTGCTGCTTCAGCAGCGCGATCTCCTGGTCGCGGGTGTCGGCGGCGGCGCTGAAGCTGGTGCTGCCGATGACGACCGCGAGCGCGGCGGCGAGGGTGGAATACCGCATGTTGAACTCCCCAAGGGTTGGAATGGCATGCATCCGGCGCCCGTGACGGCTGCGGCTGCGAAGGTGTGCAGGGTGCGAACGGCGTCTGACAACTTCATGTGAATTGGATGACCGTGCGATGACAGCCACGCCGGGATCCGCCCCGGCAGCACCCGCCGGCCCCATCTTCCGGCCTGGGCGCCGATGTCGGATACATCGACGCGCACTGTCATCGCCGCGCCATCGCCATGACACAACCGGTTCACCTCCGCCGCCCAGCATGCAGCGAACGGAGACACGCCGATGCGCTATGCGATCGTCAGCGAGACCTACCCGCCCGAGGTCAACGGCGTCGCGCTGACCGTGGAGAGCCTGGAATGCGGACTGCGGGCGCGCGGCCACGCGGTCGAGGTCATCCGGCCCAGGCGCCAGCGCGGCGACCACGCGGCGCCGCACGAACTGCTGACCGCCGGGGCCGGAATCCCACGCTACCCGGGCATGCGCTTCGGGCTGCCGGCCGGTCGCCCGCTGCGCGCGCGCTGGGCGACGCAGCGGCCGGACGCCGTCTACATCGCCACCGAGGGCCCGCTGGGCTGGTCGGCCCTGCGTGCCGCGAAGGCGCTCGACATCCCGGTGACCACCGGTTTCCACACCCGCTTCGACATGTACATGCGCAACTATGGCGTCGGCGCCCTGGAGCCCATGGCACTGCGCTGGATGCGCCACTTCCATGGACGTGGCAACGCCACGCTGGTGCCGACCTGCGAGCTGGCGGATTTCCTGCGCTCACAACGCTTTGCCAACGTGGTGCACCTGCCGCGCGCGGTCGATACCGAGCGCTTCGACCCGGCGCACCGGGCCGCCGGGCTGCGCCTCCAATGGGGCCTTGCGCCAGACGCACTCGCGGTGCTGCACCTCGGCCGCGTGGCGGCGGAGAAGAACCTGCCACTGGCGGTGCGTGCGTTCCGCGCCCTGCAGCAGGCGCGCCCGGATGCGCGTTTCGTCTGGGTCGGCGACGGCCCGGAGCTGGCGGCGCTGCGCGAGGCGCATCCGGACTTCGTGTTCTGCGGCACCCAGCTGGGCGCGGCGCTTGCCGCACACGTCGCCAGCTGCGACCTGTTCCTGTTCCCGAGCCACTCGGAAACCTTCGGCAACGTCACCCTCGAGGCCATGGCGTCGGGCGTGCCGACCGTGGCGTTCCGCTACGGCGCCGCCCGCGAGCACCTGCTGGATGGCGTGCATGGGGCGGCGATCGAAAACGCCGACGAGGACGCGTTCGTGGCGGCGGCGAGCCGCATCGGCACGGCCAGCCAGTTCCTCCGCGACGCCATGGGCGATCAGGCGCGGCACGCGGTGCGCAAGCTGCAGCCGGCGCAGGTGGCCGCGGACCTGGACGACATCCTGCAGCGGCTGATCCACCAGCAGGCCTGGCGCCATGCGCACGCTGCCATGGCGTGAACGCTGGGTGGCCCAGGACCGCGGCTGGTGCCTGCGGTCCAACCGGCTGTGCACGCGCCGCGGCGTGCTGCGCTTTTTCGGCACCGTGAGCCGGCTCGGGGACGGCGTGGCCTGGTATGCCCTGATGCTGGTGCTGGCCGTGGCCGGTGGCGAGGCCGGGCGCCTGGCCGCCCTGCACCTGGCGGCCACCGGCAGCGCCGCATGGCTGCTCTACCGGCTGCTGAAACGGTGGACGCGCAGGCCACGCCCCTTTGCATCCGACCTCCGCATCCGCGCCTGGGTAGCGCCGCTCGACGAGTTCAGCTTTCCGTCCGGGCATACCCTCCACGCCGTGGCCTTCAGCGTCGTGGCCTGCGCCCACCTGCCCGCGCTGGCCTGGGTGCTGGTGCCGCTCACGGCAGCGATCGCGCTGTCGCGGGTGGTGCTGGGCCTGCATTACCCGAGCGACGTCCTGGCCGCGATCGCGGTGGGCATCGTGCTCGGCCAGGCCTCGCTGGCGGCCTGGAGGCCCGTGGGTGCCGACGCGCCGCTGCGCGGTCACGTGGTGCTGTCCGGCAGCGCCGACAACCGGTACCAGTCGATGCGGCGGGTCGCCACCATCAGCGCGGCCAGCACCACGAACAACAGCGCCGAGCCCAGCACCAGTGCGTTGTCCTCGGAGGCCAGCAACCCGTACAGCGCCGCGTACAGCGTGGCCAGCATGGCCGCGAACCCGGCGGCACGCGTACGGCTGCGCAGCACGTACGACAGGTAGAACCCGAGCAACCCGATGCACGCGCCGCTGGCCACCAGGTATGCCCAGGCGAACGCGATGTGCTCGGACAGGCTGACCAGGAGCAGGAAGAAGATCGCCAGCGCCAGGCCCACCAGCGCGTACTGGATGGGATGGATGCGCAGCGACTTCAGCAGTTCGAACATGAAGAAGCCGACGAACGTCAGCAGGACGAACAGCACGCCGTACTTGCTGGCGCGGTCGGCCTGGGTGTAGGGATTGACCGGATCGAGCAGCGAGATGCCGATGCCGTCGAGCCCCGCCGCGGTCGGCCCGCCTTCGCCATCGGCACCGGCGACGGCCGGCAGCGATGCGCCGGCGCGGTACTGCGCCTGGGCGTTGCTGGCCAGCGCGGAGACCTCCCAGCCAGCCACGAATCCGCCCGCGCCGATCCGGCTCGTGCGCGGCAGGAAGGCGCCGTTGAACTGCGGGTGCGGCCACGACGAACGGATCGCCACGTGGTTGCGGCGGGCCACCGGCGCGATCGCCAGCGATTCGGTCCCACCCAGCGCCAGGTCCAGCCGGCTGTCGAAGGTGATCCGCCCACCCGCGACCGGCGCGGCAAGCCGCGCGTGCAGGCCGGAACCGGCGCGCGCGCCGAGCCCCTGCCCCACCGCGACCGTCTTGCCGGCCACGCGCAGCACCGGCGTGCCACGCAGGCCACGGACATCGCCGATCCCGTACGCCAGCCACGGGCGGCCGATGCGGCGCGGCACCACGGCGTCGGCGTCGCCCGGAATGGCGACGTCGAAGCGCGCGTCGATGGCCGCCGCCAGCTCGTAGACGCGCACCTCGTGGAGGCCGCGGCGCCGTGCCGACGGTTTGAGTTCGCCGTCCACGTCCAGCGCCTCCGGGAAGTAGGTCCACTGGCGTTCCACCTCCTGCCGCACCCGGCGCACGACGCCCTGGGCATCCGCGCGCTCGACTTCGAAGGTCTCCACGTACGGCACGACGAGCACCGGCCCGGCGAGCGCCTGCGCCGCCGCGTAGCTGGCGGTGACCGCGCGCACGGCCTCCAGCCGGTATGCCTGGCGCTCGTGGATGAGGCCGCGGATCAGCAGCAGCGGCACCAGGATGGCCAGCGTCATGCCGGCCACCATCAGGATGCGGGGGGTGAGTTTCATGGGGATTCCGTCGGTTGGGGACGGGGCGATGCTGGGCTGCGCGTACGGCGGCACGCGGAAGCCGATGTGAAGGGGGGACGAAGTCGCGGCGGGTCAGGTGATGGCGACGGCCGGCAGCCACACGCCGGCCACCGCGCCACCCTCCGCACGATTGCGCAGCCAGGCGCGCCCGCCGTGCAGCGCCGCCACCTCGGCCACGAAGGGCAAGCCGAGCCCGCTGCTGCGCGGGCCGTCGCCGGGCCGCGCCAGCGAGAAGAACCGTTCGAAGACCCGCGCCTCGGCAAAGGCCGGTACGCCCGGACCCCGGTCGGCGATGGTGATGCCGACCCCGCCATCGTCCGGCGACACCTGCAGGTCGATCGCCGCGCCGGGCGGCGAGAAGTCGATGGCGTTGTCGAGCAGGTTGGCGATCACCTGGCGCAGCAGGAAGGCTTCGCCGCGCACCCGCGGGCAGGCCGCGTCGCGGTGCAGACGGCAGTCCACGGCGGCGATCCGCAGGCGCGGCGCGGCCGCTGCCACCGCGTCCGCGGCCAGCTCGCCCAAGTCCAGGAGGACCGGCGCCTCCAGCGCCTGCCGGTGCTCGACGGCGGCCAGCGCCAGGAGGGCGTCGATCATCTGCGTCATGCGCCGGCTCTGGGCCCCGATGCTTGCCGCGAAGCGCACCCGATCGGCCTCGGGCAACGGCGTTTCCAGCAGCTCGCCGGCGGCGCGGACCGCGGCCAGGGGGCTCTTCAATTCGTGCGTCAAGGCGTGCACGTACTGTTCGACGTACTGTTTGCCGTCCAGCCGTGCGCGCATCGTCGCCAATGCCCGGCCGAGTTCGGCGAATTCCCCGGCGGAGTCCGGCAGCGTCGCCCGTTCACCGGCGGTGACCGCGTCTGCGTAGCGGCGCAGCCCGTCCAGCTGGCGCGACAGCCACCATGCCGCAAGCAGGCCCACCACCAGCGCGCTGCCCAGCAGCACCAGGCCCCAGCGCACGATCACCGCCTGGCTGCGGGCGATGAACGGCGCCATCGCCTGGTTGGGCTTGGACACCGTGAGCACGCCGACGATCGTGCCCTGGCCGGCCGTGGTGCCGTCGCGGATCGGCGCGGCGACGTGCATCACCGAGGTGCTGTCGTCGTCCGGGTCGCTGCGCGTGGAACGCGCGCCATAGTCGCCACGCAGCGTACGGCGCACGTCGTTCCAGCGCGAATAGTCGCGGCCCAGGTCGCGCCCGGCCGAATCGAACACCACGATGCCGCGGGCGTCGGTGACGGTCACGCGGTAACCCGACGCGCGCTTCTGGAATCCCCAGATTTCGGCACCGAAGTCGCGCCCGGCGAGCGCGCGGACCCGGGTGGCGAACTGGCCGCGGTCGATGCGGCCGGCCAGCAGGTCGTCCGTGGCCAGTTCGGCGAGCACGTTGGCGGTGTCCGCCAGCGTGTCCTCCATCGCCTGGCGCACCCCGGGTTTGACCTGCTCGACGAATACCTGCCCGAGCAGCAATGCGGCCAGCGCCACGATGACGAAATACCCCAGCAGCACGCGCAGGCCGATGCGCATCGCCGTCAGCCACGCTCCAACGCGTAGCCCACCCCGCGATGGGTGCGGATGGGGTCGTGGCCGGGATCGACTTCACGCAACTTGCCGCGCAGCGTCTTGACGTGGGTATCCACCGTGCGTTCCCCGCTTTCCAGCGCACCCTCCCAGGCCCGGTCGAGCAGCTGTGCGCGGCTCAGGATGGCGCCCGGGCGGCGCAGGAGCTCCGCCAGCAGCAGGTATTCGTAGCGGGTGAGCTCGAGCAGCCGACCCCGGTAACGGATGCGACGTCCCGCGGCATCGTGTTCGAACACGGTCGCCGGGCCGGCCGCCGGCGGCGCGGCGCCCTGCGCGATCTCGCCGTGGCGCCGCAGACGCGCGCGCACGCGGCTGGCCAGCTCGCGCGGCGAGAACGGCTTGGCCATGTAGTCGTCGCCGCCCAGCTCGAACCCGAGGATGCGGTCGACCTCGTCGTTGCGCGCGGTCAGGAACAGCACCGGCACCGTGCTGAAGGTGCGCAGCTGCCGGCACACGTCGAGCCCGCCGATGTCCGGCAGCCCGATGTCGAGCACCACCAGGTCGAACCCGCCGGCGCGCAGGCGGGACAGCGCCTCGCCACCCAGGACGCAGTGCTCCACGTGATGGCCGTCGCCGCGCAGCACGTAGGCCGCGGCATCGGCGATGGCATGCTCGTCTTCGACCAGCAGGATCTGCGGCATGGCTCGGGGGCGGCGGGGAACGCGGCCAGCATACGGGCTGCCGGCGACGGGGTCGCCGGGCCGGGTGGACGCCTGCAGCGACTATCCTGTCGCCATGAACTACCGCCACGCCTTTCATGCCGGCAACCACGCCGACGTCTTCAAGCATGTCGCGTTGCTGGCCCTGTGCGATGCTCTGGCGGCCAAGCCGGCGCCGATGTTCGCGCTCGACACGCACGCCGGGCGTGGCCTGTACCGGCTCAAGGGCGCCAGTGCGCGGCGCACCAACGAGTCGATCGACGGCATCGGCCGCCTGGTGGCCGAGGCCCCACGCGAGCCGTCGGTGGCGCGCTACCTTGCCGCGGTGCGCGCCTGCCGCGATGCGCATGGCCATGATGCCTATCCCGGCTCGCCTTGGCTGCTGGCGCACGCACTGCGCCCGGACGACCGCATCGCCTGCTGCGAGCTGCAACCGGTCGAGGCCGCGGCACTGGCCGCCAACTTCGCCGCCGACCGGCGCATGCAGGCCCTGCCGCGCGACGGCTATTCGGCGTTCCGCGCGCTGCTGCCGCCGAGGGACGGGGCGATCCGCTTCGGCCGCGGCATCGTGCTGGTCGACCCACCGTACGAGGCGCAGCTGGCCGAGTTCGATGCCGCCATCGCCGCGCTGCGCGAGGGCCTGCAACGCTGGCCGCAGGGTTGCTACATGCTGTGGTACCCGATCAAGCTGCGACGCTCGCTGCAGCCCTTCTACCGGCGCGCCGCCACGCTGCCGGGCAAATCGGTCCTGCTGGCGGAGCTGATGGTGCGCCCGGGTGATTCCCCGTTGCGCATGAACGGCAGCGGGATCCTGCTGGTCAATGCACCCTGGAACTTCGACGCCACCCTTCGGCCCGCGCTCGCCGCGCTGGCCACCGCGCTGTCCGAGGGAACCGGCGACAGTCGCGTCGACTGGCTGCAGGCGCCGGCCTAACGATCGCGCGCGGCGTCCGCCGTGCGGTCCCGGGCGGTGCCGGTGCGCAGTCCGGGTGCCGGCAGTTCCGGCTCGAAGAAGCTCCAGCGAACCTCCGGGAACGCGGCCTTGAGGCCGCGTTCGATGGCGTTGATCTGCGCGACCATGGCCCCTGCCTCGCCGCATTCGCGCATTTCCGCCTGCACCGACACCATTGCCTCGCTGCCCAGCTGCAGCGTGATCAGGCTCACCAGCCTGGCGATCGCCGGTTCCGCCTCGAAGAACGCCCGCATCTCGGCCAGCCGCTCCGGGTCGATGCTCTGCCCCACCAGCATGGCCTTGACCTGGACGGCCACGAACACCGCCACCACGATCAGCAGCGTGCCGATCGCCAGCGTCCCCAGGGCATCCCACAGCGGGTTGCCGGTGGCCACCGCCAGCAGCACCGCCAGCAGCGCGAGCGTCAGGCCCATCAGCGCCGCGGAATCCTCGCCGAAGATCACCACCAGCTCCGCCT
>DATINB010000158.1:0-7178 GCA_035474775.1 Luteimonas sp. | reverse complement strand
CGGAAATCGCGGAAATAGGTGGTGGTGTAGTCGTCGACGTGCAACTCGCCGTCCTCGCGACGCACGCCGCCGCTGAGCGTGACCGGACCGACGTCCCAGGTCATCTGCAGGTATGGCGAGGTGCTGCTGTACTCCAGCGGCGGCACCCAGGTGCGGTTGGTCAATGCGAGGCGCTGCTGCGCCTCGTCCTCGACGAAGTCGACGCCGATGCGGGCTTCCAGGCCGCTCAGGCCGAACAGGTCGGGACGCGTCCACGAGGTGCGCAGGCCGCGCTTCTCGGAGGCGATCTCGGACTGGTCGTAGATGCGGTTGGAACCATCCGCCAGCACCGGACCCACCTGCTTGTCGTCGCCGTTCTCGGGCAGGTAGCGCATCGCCTGGTCGGCGAAGTACAGGTCGGCGGTGAAGTTGCCACCGAACAGGTCGGCATTCGAGTAGTTGATCGCGTACTGCTCGAAGTCGTTGAACTCGGCCTTGGAGCCGAAGATCTCGCCGCGCTCGGAGGTGTTGGTGCGCGGTTCCGCGCAGGGCGGGTTGTCGGTGGGGCCGCGGCAACCGAGCACCTGGATGTAGTTGCCCTGGCCTTCGATCTTGAAGCGGCTGTAGGTGGCCTGCAGGCGCTGCTCCATGTCCGCGCCGAAGTTGATGCCGCCCTTCAAAAACAGGTTGCGCGCCTCCGAGTCCGAGACCGAGCCGCTGGTGTTCATGCCGATGCGGCGGCCGTTGCCGTCGTAGGAAATGCCGCGGTCGATGAACGAGACGCCGCCGATGAAATCGTAGGCATCCTGCTTGTAGGCGTGGTTGAGGCCCAGCTTGAAGCCGGCGCTGTCGCTGCCGAACTGGGTGGAATAGCGGGTGGTCACGGTGGTTTCGTGGCCCTCCACCGTGGGCACCTTGGACAGGTAGTTGATGATGCCGCCCGACGCCCCGATGCCCTCGGAGGCGGACGGCCCGTTGATCACCTCGATCCGGCCGACCATGCCCATGTCGGTGAAGGTGGCATTGCGGCCGCCCTCGCGCAGCGGCGAGCCCTGCGGGATGCCGTCGAACAGACGCAGGGCGATGCGGCCGCGCAGCGTCTCGCCGGTGTTGCTCATCGCCTGCGAGCTTTCCGCGTAGCCGGGCACGGTGCGCGCGAGCACCGCGGTGGCGTCTTCGGTGACCAGCAGCGTGTGCTGCACTTCCGCCTGCGACACCACGGTGACCGCGCCGGGGATCTTGTCGACCGCCTTCGGGCTGCGGGTGCCGGTGACGATCAGGCCGTCGAGGTCGGTGGCGTCCTGGTCGCGCTCCTGTTCGGCCTCCGCGGTCGCCGGCTGGTTGGCGCGTGCGGTCGCAGGCGCCGGGGTGGACTGGGCGTGCGCGGCCCCGGCCACGGTGCACAGCAACGCGCAGGCGATCGCGACTGAAAGTTGGGTCTTCATGTGTGCTCTCTGATGGCTCGATTGCCGCAGGGCGCCTGCTGGCGCCCCGTCCGGTCGCGGCCGCGCTCGATGCGCTCCGCGGACGCCCCCTCGGCGCCGACCTCTCGGGTCGCACGCAGCGTATGCCGGTGCCGGGACCGGTCATACGGCCGCGCCCTATGTTCAGAGGCTATGTTTTCTTGTGACTCACGACGCAAAAAGATTGGTGCGGTGCAACAAAAATCGCATCGTCATCTATGCGGATCGGCGCGCGCCGCGCGACGCGCCTCCTGCAGCAGCACGTTGACCAGCCGCACGCGCACGCTGGAGCGCGACCACACCGCACCGATGCGCCGCGGTTCCGCCGGCAACGGCAGCGGGATGCGCACCAGGTCGAGGCCTTCCGGCCACGGCCGCGCCCAGTCCGGCACCAGCGACACGCCGAGGCCACGGTCGACCATCACGGCGATGGCATTGAGGGCATTCAATTCGAAGCGCTCCTGCGGCACGATGCCGGCCCGGCGCAGGTACTCGTCGGCCTGGCGGCCGCCCCACTGGTGGCGGTCGTAGCGGATCAGCGGCTGCGTCGCCAGCAGGTGGTGCGGGTCCTCGTCGGCCAGCACGGCCGGCGCCAGCACCACCAGCGGCTCCTCGCGCAGCAGCGTCCACTCGCAGGTCTTGGGCAGGGCGAACGGCGCCTGCAGCACGATGGCGGCGTCGAGGTCGTTGTCCTCGACGGCGCGGTACAGATCCGCGGAATACCCGGGCTTGATGAAGACGTTGATCGCCGGGAAGGCCTCCACCATGCGCGCCAGCACGTCGGGCAACATGCCGGCCAGCGCCGTCGGGCAGGCGCCCAGGCGCAGCTCGCCGGAGACCTCGCCGTCGTTGGCGATGCTGCGCAGGTCCGCCACCCCGCGCAGCAGCTCGCGTGCGCGCAGCAGGATCCGCGAGCCTTCCTCGGTCACGCGCACCGTGCGCCCCACGCGTGCGATCAGCCCGACCCCGAGCTCGCGCTCGATGGTGCGGATCTGCTGGGCGACGGCGGCCGGGGTGATGTTGAGCACACGCGCGGCGGCCGCCATCGAGCCCTTGTCGGCGACGGTGACGAAGGTACTGAGGAACTGGGTGTCCACGCGGGCCCGCCTGTGCGCCGGTGCGGCGTGCGCGCAAGGCTACCGTAGCGGTGGGCGCGCGGGCAGGTCCGGAGGTCATGCCCGGTGCGGTTCGACCGGCTGTGAGGGCCCGCAGTGGGCCCTGCTCAGGGTGCGGCGGGACGCGGTCCCCGGTCGCGGAAGATGGTCAGGCCGTCGAGCGATCGCGTCGGCGCCGGGAAGAACAGGCTGGCGACGTAGCCGATGACGATGCACAGGGCGATCGAGATCGCCAGGTAGAAGTACGGGTGCACCAGGTCCAGGGTCCAGGCCACCGTGGTCAGCACGATCGACGCGGCGATGCCGATGGCGACGCCGGCGGAGTTGGCGCGGCGGGTGAACATGCCAAGCGTGTACGCGCCGGCGAACCCTCCGCCGAGCAGGCCGGCCAGCTCGATCGAGACGTCGAACAGCGAGGTGACGTTGACCTTGGACAGCAGGATGGCCACGCCGATGCCGATCAGCCCGACCACCACCGTCATCACCTCGGCGAAAAACACGCCCTTCTTCTCCGAGCGTTCCTTGACCAGGCGGTCGTAGAAATCCACCGAGACCAGGGTGGCGACCGAGTTCATGATGCCCGACAACGTGGCCATGGCGGCGGCGAAGATGCCGGCGATGATCAGCCCGGTGACGCCCACCGGCAGCTCGGCGCCGATGAACAGCGGAAACGTGGCGTCGATCGGCAGCAACGGGTCCATGCGCTCCGGATGCGCCTTGTAGAACACGAACAGCGCGGTGCCGATCATGTAGAACACGAACCCGCCGGGGATCATGATCGCCGCGAACGCCCAGATCGAGCGGCCGGCTTCCCGGTCGGACTTGGTCGACAGCGTGCGCTGCATCAGCACCTGGTCCTTGGGGAAGGTCAGCACCACGTCGAACAGCACCAGGAAGATGAAGCCCCAGACCGTGGCCTTGGTCATGTCGAAGCTGAAGTCGAGCAGGTGCATCTTGTCCTCGGCGTTGGCCACCGAGAGGAATTCCGGCAATCCGCCGCGCAGGCTGAAGATGATGAAGCCGATGGCGAACACCGCCCCGCCCATCTTCACGATCACCTGCACGAAGTCAGTCCAGATCACCGCCTTCATGCCGCCCATCGCGGTGTAGATGATGGTGAAGCCGCCCATCAGCACGATCGACAGGGTGACGTTGATGCCGGTGATGGTGGAGATGGCCAGCGCCGGCAGCAGCAGGATCACGCTCATCCGGCTGCCGATCTGGGTGAGGATGGCCAGCGCGCTGGCCAGCATGCGGATCGCCGGGTGGAAGCGCGTCTCCAGGTACGAGAACACCGACATCAGGTCCAGCCGGCGCAGCAGCGGCACGATCCACACCGCGACGAACATCAGCCCGACCACCGCGATCAGGTTGTTGGTCAAGTATTGCCAGTTGCTCTCGAAGGCCTTGGCGGGAATGGCGATGAAGCTGATCGAGCTGGTGTTGGCGGCGTACAGGCTGACGCCCGCGGCCCAGAACGGGATGCTGCGGTTGCCGACGAAGAAGTTCTCGGTGGAGCCGCGCTTCTCGCGCAGGTAGAAGTACAGCCCGATGCCGATCATGCCGCCCAGGTAGACGACGATCACCACCCAGTCCAGCCAGTGCAGCAGGTACTTGCGCGACTGCAGCTGCAGGCCGGCGACGCCGGCCCCACCGCCCGCCGCGTCCGACGTCCAGACGATGCCGTCGCGCCAGGCGGCGGTGAAGCGCGCAGCGGGGACCTCGACGCCCGGCAGCGTGGCCCAGCTGCTGGTGATGGTCTGGAAGGTCATCGGCCGCGCCGGCGCGTTGCCGGCCGCCGGCTGCACGAGGTAGAGCACGTGGGCCTGGCCGATGGCACGGCCGGAACCGGGGACCACGCGGCCCGGCACGCGGCCGCCCTCGCGCCAGCCGGTGTCGGGCTTCCAGCGCAGCAGGCGCTCCGCGCCCGTGCGCGCGACGGTCACCAGCACCGAGCCGGCCTGGGCCGCGGTGGTGGTGGCGGCGCCGCCACCGGGCCAGCCGGCGTGCGCCGTCCACGCCGACGGCGCGGGTGCCGACAGGTCGTACTGGAACAGCCGCGGACGGTTGCCGGCGTCGGTGCCGACGATGTACAGCGCGTCGCCGAGCACGGCGCCGCCGGCGGCACGCAGCGGCACCGGCAGCGCCGGCAGCGGCGCCAGGCCCAGCCCCGCAGCGGTGCGCGCCAGGGTGGCGACGGCGGTGATCCCGGCCGTGGGATCGCCGATCAGCGCGAACGCGCGCGCGCCGGTCGCGAACGCCCCGGCGACACGCGTCGGGTCGGTGCCCGCGGCCCACGGCACGGCCACCCAGCGCCCGGCATCGGCATCCAGCCGCCAGGCCGTGCGATGGGACAACGCGAGCGGCGTGTCGTCCATCGCCACCAGCCCCACCAGCGGTTCCGCCGCCGGCAGCGCGGGCAGGGCCACGGGCTCGGCCGGCGTCAGCGCCTCGGCCCGCACAAGGCCAGGGCACGCCCACAGGCAGAGCAGGCAGGCGAGCAGCCAGCCGATTCGGACGAACGGCGTCATGGCGTCTCCACCCCGAGGCCGAGCAGCGCGCGCGCACGCTGCAGGAACGGCCGGTCGACCATGCGGCCGTCGACTAGGAACGCGTCGAGGGACCCGGCGTCGTCGGCCGCGGCCACGATCCGGCGCGCAGCCGCCAGCTCGGCCTCGTCCGGTGCGAAGGCGGCATTGGCCAGCGGCACCTGGCGCGGATGGATGCAGCTTTTGCCGATGAACCCAAGCCGCCGCGACATGGCGGCCTCGGCCGCGAAGCCGTCGGCGTCGTCGATGGCGGCGAACGCGCCGTCCATGGCGTACACGCCGGCGCGCGCTGCGGCCATGCGCACGGCGAATAGCGCGGCGTGCACGTTGGCCGGATCGCGGCGGTCGATGCCCGCGGCCTCGAACAGGTCGGCCAGGCCGAGCTGCAGGCCCACCACGCGTGCATCGCCGGCGGCGATCGCCGCGGCGTTGGCGAGCGCCTCCGGGGTCTCGATGTTGACCAGCAGTGCGACCCGTGCCGCGACATCGGCGGCGCGCTCGGCGGCCGCGATGACCGCGATGGCCGAGTGCAGCGCGTCGACATGTTCGATCTTGGGCAGGTTGAGCAGGCGGGCGCCGGCGTCGACGAGCGCCGCGACATCGTCCGCGAACCAGGCGCTGTCGACGGCATTGGTCCGCACGATCAGCGTCTTCCCGGACCCACGCGCCGCCTCGCTGGCCAGCAACGTCGCCACCTGCGTGCGCGCGTCGGCCTTGGCGTCGTCGGCCACCGCGTCTTCGAGGTCGAACGACAGCGCATCGGCCTCGCCCGCCAGCGCCTTGGCGAACAAGGCCGGCCGGTTGCCGGGCACGAACAGCTTGCTACGCATGGGCGATGGCCGTCATGGGGCGGGAGTGTGGCGCAGGGCGCGGCACGGGGGGCACGTCGCCGACATGTTCAGTCGATAGGATTTGTTGCCTCCACCCGCACGTCCGGTCGGCCGGCGGTGCCGACACCGCGGGCCACGCCCGCTCGGCGGGGGCGCCTCAGGTGCGCCCGTAGACGTCCTCGTAGCGGACGATGTCGTCCTCGCCCAGGTAGCCGCCGGACTGCACTTCGATCAGTTCCAGCATCGCCTCGCCCGGGTTCTCCAGGCGGTGCTTCGCACCCAGCGGGATGTAGGTGGACTGGTTGGCGTGCAACTCGAAGACGTCGTTGTCGCGGGTCACGCGCGCGGTGCCGCGCACAACGATCCAGTGCTCCGCGCGATGCTTGTGCGACTGCAGCGACAGCCGCGCGCCCGGCTTGACCTTGATGCGCTTGACCTGGAACCCGTCGGCGGCGTCGATGGAGTCGTAGCTGCCCCACGGCCGATGCACCTCGCGGTGCAGCACGGCGTGGCTGCGCTGGTCGGCCTTGAGCCGCGCCACTACCGCCTTGACCTCCTGCACACGGTCCTTGCGGGCCACCAGGATCGCGTCCTCGGTTTCCACCACCACCAGTCCGTCCACGCCGACCAGCGCCACCAGCGTGCGTGCGTAGGTGTAGTTGTCATGGCTGTCGACGGCGATCACCTCGCCATGGCTGGCATTGCCGTCGCCGTCCTGCGGGCTCACCGCCCACAGCGCGGACCAGGAGCCGACGTCGTTCCAGCCGATGTCCACCGGCAGCACGCAGGCACGGTCGGTCCGCTCCATCACCGCGTAGTCGATCGAATCCGAAGGACACGCCGCGAATGCCTCGCGCTCGAGCCGCACGAAGTCGCCGTCGCGCGCCGCGGCGTCGTACGCGGCGCGCACGGCGGCCAGCATGTCGGGCCGGAAGCGCTGCAGTTCTTCGAGATAGCGCGACGCACGGAACAGGAACATGCCGCTGTTCCAGTAGTAGTCGCCGGCGTCCAGGTAGCCCTGCGCCGTCATGGTGTCGGGCTTTTCGACGAAGCGAAGCACCGGAAGCACGGTGGCGCCCGACATGCCCGCCGCACCGGCCTGGATGTAGCCGAAACCGGTTTCCGCGGATTCCGGGACGATGCCGAACGTGACCAGCGCGTTCGGCTGCTGGGCGACGACGTCGAACGCCGTCTGGATCGATTTCTGGAACTGCTCGACGGGCTCGATCACGTGGTCGGCCG
>DATINB010000157.1:0-1777 GCA_035474775.1 Luteimonas sp. | reverse complement strand
GCATCAGCTCGCGGTCCGAACGCAAGACCGATGCACTCGCCCGGACCAGCGACCAGCTGCGCGACAGCGACTCGAACATGGCGACACCCCCTGATGGCTGCCGCGATCGTGCAGCGCGTGCACGCGCACCGCAAGCGCTGGACGTCACCCCGGGCCGTCTGCCGGCGCCACCTCGGTCATGGCCACCCCGGCCTCTCCGGATGCGGCCCACAGGGCGGCCAGGGTGCGTCCGCTGCGCGGCTCGATGGCGTCCGGCACCAGCTCCGCCAGGGGCCGCAGCACGAACGCATGCCGCAGTTCCGGCCGCGGCAGCACCAGGTGCCCGGGCCCATCCAGCACCAGGTCGCCGAACAGCACGATGTCGATGTCCAGCGTGCGGTCGCCGTTGCGCGGGGCACTGCGGTCGCGGCCGTGGGCGTCCTCGAGCGCGTGCAGCCAGGCATCCAGCGCATGCACGTCGAGGTCGCTGTGCAGCACCGCCGCGGCATTGACGAAATCGGCACCCTCGAAGCCGACCGCGCGGGTCCGGTACAGCGCCGACACGCGCACGCCGGCGAAACGCGCACGCAAGGCGGCGATGGCCGAGGCCAGGTTGGCATCCGGTGCGATGTTGCTGCCCAGGCTCAGGCAAGCGGTGGCGGGTGCGCTCATGCGGCGGCCGGACGTTCGCGCTCGATCACCACGCCCACCGAGCGCGCGCCGCGCACCGCTCCGGGCTTGGCCAGTCGCAGCCGCAGCCAGGCCACCTCGAACTCCCCCAGCACGATCTCCGCGCAGCGTTCGGCCAACGTCTCCACGAGGCCGAACGACGACGCCGACACGTACTCGACGAGGCGCTTGCTGACCGCCTTGTAGTCCAGGGTGTCGGCGATCGAATCGGTGGCGGCCGGGCGGCGGTTGTCGTATCCCATCTCCAGGTCGAACACCAGCGGCTGGCGGATGCGGCGCTCCCAGTCGTAGATGCCGATCAGCGTCTCGATCTCGAGGCCTTCGATGAAAACCTTGTCCATCCGTCCTCCGGTGTGGCCGCGCTCAGCCGGCGCGCGTGCCGGCCGTGCCGGCGGGCGACGCCACGGGCGGCAACGATGCCATGTCCCATCGCGGGGACACGTGCACGGCGGCATCCTGCGACTGCCCGGCCTGCAGCCGCAGTGCACCGGCGAAGGCGATCATGGCGCCGTTGTCGGTGCACAGTTCGGGCCTCGGGAAGCAGGCACGCCCGCCGCGCGCGCGGGCCATGTCGCGCAGTACCGCGCGCAACCGACGGTTGGCACCGACGCCGCCGGCGACCACCAGCACCGCGCACCCGGCGGCATCCAGCGCACGCGCGCACTTGATCGCCAGCGTGTCGACCACCGCATCCTCGAAGGCGCGCGCGATGTCGGCGCGCGTGGCATCGGACTGGTCGCTGCCACGCCAGGCCAGCATCACCTGCGTCTTCAACCCGCTGAAGCTGAAGTCCAGCCCCGGCCGGTCGGTCATCGGCCTGGAGAAGCGGAACCGGCCCGGCGCGCCCTGCTCGGCCAGCGCGGCCAGCTGCGGGCCGCCGGGGTACGGCAACCCCATCAGCTTGGCGGTCTTGTCGAAGGCTTCGCCCGCGGCATCGTCGAGCGTCTCGCCCAGCAGGCGATACGTGCCGATGGCATCCACCGCCACCAGCTGCGTATGCCCGCCGGACACCAGCAACGCCACGAACGGGGGCTCCGGCGGATCGTCCTCCATCAGCGGCGCCAGCAGGTGGCCTTCCATGTGGTGCACGCCGACCGCCGGCAGGTCG
>DATINB010000156.1:0-6250 GCA_035474775.1 Luteimonas sp. | reverse complement strand
GCAAGGCGATGCAGACCATCTTCCAGGACCCCTACGCCTCGCTCAATCCGCGCATGACGGTCGGCCAGACGCTGACCGAACCGTTGATGCTGCACGGCCTGCACACCGGCCGCCACCGCGAGCGCGTCGCCGAACTGCTGCACACCGTGGGCCTGGCGCCGGAGCATGCGCAGCGATTCCCGCACGAGTTCTCGGGCGGCCAGCGCCAGCGGGTGGGCATCGCGCGGGCCCTCGCGGTCGAGCCGAAGCTCATCGTCTGCGACGAGGCGGTGTCGGCGCTCGACGTGTCGGTGCAGGCCCAGGTGGTCAACCTGCTGCAGGACCTGCAGCGCCGCTACGGCCTGGCCTACATGTTCATCGCGCACGATCTGGCGGTGGTCAAGCACATCGCCAGCCGCATCGCGGTGATGTACCTGGGGCGCATCGTGGAGATCGGCGAGAAGCGCTCGCTGTTCGCCGCACCGCGACATCCCTACACGCAGGCGCTGCTGTCGGCCATCCCGCTGCCGGAGCCGGGCCTGCGGCGCGATCGCGTGCTGCTGGCCGGCGACGTGCCGAGCCCGCTGAACCCGCCGCCGGGCTGCCATTTCCACACCCGTTGCGTGCATGCGCGCGCGCTCTGCTCGCAGCGCGCGCCGCTGCTGGAGGACGCCGGCGGCACGCAGGTCGCGTGCCATTTCTGGCGCGAGATTCCTCCGTCGGCGGTGCTGCCCGAGCGTGCCGCCCGCACTTCCGACCAACTGCGCCTCGAACGGCTGCAGTCGGCCTTCGTCGTTCCACCTCTCGCCGTGAAGACTTCCCCATGAAATTCCCGATCCGTTCCCTCAAGACGGCGCTGCTGCTGGCCCTGCTGCCGCTCGCGCTGCAGGCCCAGGCCCAGACCCTGCGCATCGGCCTGGCCGAGGACCCCGACGTGCTCGATCCGTCGCTCGCCCGCAGCTTCGTCGGCCGCGTCGTCTTCGGCGCGCTGTGCGACAAGCTGGTGGACATCGACGACAAGCTGGCCATCGTGCCGCAGCTGGCGACCGCCTACGAATGGTCGGCCGACAACAAGGCCCTGACGATGAAGCTGCGCCAGGGCGTGACCTTCCACGACGGCGAGAAGTTCGACGCGGCCGCGGTCAAGTTCAACATCGAACGCCACAAGAACCTGCCGGGCTCGGCGCGCCGGGGCGAGCTGGCGCCGGTGAGCAGCGTCGACGTGGTCGATCCGTCGACCGTGCGCCTGAACCTGTCGGCCCCGTTCTCGCCGCTGCTCGCGCAACTCGCCGACCGCGCCGGCATGATGGTCTCGCCCAAGGCGGCCCAGGCCGCGGGCGACCGCTTCGGCACGAAGCCGGTGTGCGCCGGTCCGTTCCGGTTCACCGAGCGCGTGGCGCAGGACCGCATCGTGCTGGAGCGCTTCGCCGGCTACTGGAACAAGGACGCGATCCACTTCGACAAGGTGGTCTACACGCCGATCCCCGATGCCACCGTGCGGCTGGCCAACCTGCGCGCCGGCCAGCTCGACTTCATCGAGCGCGTGGCGCCGAGCGACATGCAGAAGATCCTGTCGGAGAAGAAGCTCAAGGTCTCGCGCATCACCGAGATCGGCTACCAGGGCGTCACGATCAACCTGGCCAAGGGCGACAAGGCCAGGACCAGCGTGCTGGCGCGCGACCCGCGCATCCGCGAGGCTTTCGAGCTGTCGCTCGATCGCCAGGGCCTGGTGCAGGTGGTGATGGACAACGAAGCCACGGCCGGCAACCAATGGGTCGCGCCCTCCAACGCCTTCTACGCCAAGGGCGTGCCGATGCCCAAGCGCGACGTCGCGCGCGCCAAGGCACTGCTCAAGGAAGCGGGCGTGCCCAATCCCAGCTTCACGCTGGTCACGCCCACCACCTCGGACGCGCAGCGCATCGCGCTGGTGGTGCAGGCGATGGCGCGCGAGGCCGGCTTCGACGTCAAGATCCAATCGACCGAATTCGCGACGTCGCTCAACATGGCCGACCAGGGCGACTTCGAGGCGCTGGTGCTCGCGTGGAGCGGCCGGGCCGATCCGGACGGCAACACCTTCAGCTTCTACGGCTGCAAGCAGCCGCTGAACTACACGGGCTACTGCGATGCCGACACGGACCGGCTGCTCAACGAGTCGCGCGCGCTGCGCGAGCCGGCCGAGCGCCGCAAGGTCTACGAGCAGCTGGCCGCGCGTGCCCTGAAGGACCGCTCGATCGTCTACCTCTACCACCGCAACTGGCTCTGGGCCTACAACCCCAAGCTCACGGGCGTGCGCGACATTCCCGACGGCCTGCTGCGCGTCGGCGGCCTGCAGATGGCGAAGTGAACGCGGTCACCCGATCGATGCCCCGATGTTCGAGTACCTCGTCAAGCGCATCGCCACGCTGATCCCGACCCTGATCCTGGTGTCGATGCTGATCTTCGGACTGCAGCAGCTGCTGCCCGGCGATCCCGCGAAGATCCTGGCCGGGGAGGACCAGGACCCGGCCGTGGTGGCCTACCTGCGCACCAAGCTGCACCTGGACGAGCCGTTGCCGGTGCGCTATGCCTACTGGGTTGGCGGCGTGGTGCGCGGCGACCTGGGCGAATCCGTCCGCACGCAGCAGCCGGTGCTCGACCTGGTGCTGCAGAAGCTGCCCGTGACGCTGGAGCTGGCGCTGCTGGCCTTCGCGATCGCGCTGCTGATCGGCATCCCGGCGGGCATCGTCTCGGCGGTCGGGCGTGGCACGGCGTGGGACTACGCGGCCAACCTCTTCGCGCTGTGGGGCCTGTCGACGCCCAATTTCTGGCTCGGCATCCTGATGATCCTGCTGTTCTCGGTGCAGCTCGGCTGGCTGCCGGCGTCGGGCTACGTGAGCCCGTTCGAGGACCTGGGCGCCAACCTGGCCGCGATGATCATGCCGGCCTTCGTGCTGGGCAACGCCATCGCGGCGGTGCTCATGCGCCACACCCGCAGCGCCATGCTGCAGGTGCTGTCGGCGGACTACGTGCGCACCGCGCGCGCCAAGGGCCTGAGCGAGCGCACCGTGGTCGTCAAGCACGCGCTGCGCAACGCCCTCACGCCCATCATCACGCTGGGCGCGCTGGAACTCGGCACGCTCCTGTCGGGGGCGGTCCTGACCGAGCAGGTCTTCACCATTCCCGGCTTCGGCAAGCTGATCGTCGACTCGGTCTTCAACCGCGACTATTCGGTCGTGCAGGGCGTGGTGCTGGTCACCGCCAGCGCCTACATCGTGCTGAACCTGCTGGCCGATCTCGCCTACTTTCTCGTCAATCCCCGACTCAGAGGCTGAACATGGCTGCCGTGCTTCCTTCCACCTCGCCACCGGTGGCCGCCGCGACGCGGCCCGCCGGACCGTGGCGCCGGGCCTGGCGACGGCTGCGCCGCCGTCGCGCGGCCATGCTGGGGCTGGCCGTGGTGCTGGCCTTCGTCGCACTGGCCGTGTTCGCGCCCTGGATCGCGCCGCAGGACCCGATCGCCACCAGCTGGGGCGCGATCCGCCAGGCGCCCAGTGCCGAGCACTGGTTCGGCACCGACGACATCGGCCGCGACGTGCTCTCGCGCGTGATCTGGGGCACGCGCGCGTCGCTGCTCGCGGGCGTGGTGTCGGTGTCGATCTCGCTGCTGCTGGGCGTGCCGATCGGCCTGGCCGCGGGCTTCCTCGGCGGCCTCGCCGACGGCTTCATCTCGCGCGTCACCGACGCCTTCCTGGCCTGCCCGTTCCTCATCCTGGCGATCGCGCTCGCGGCGTTCCTGGGCCCGAGCCTGAGCAACGCGATGATCGCGATCGGGGTCTCGGCCACGCCGATCTTCGTGCGGCTCACGCGCGCGCAGGTGCTCAACGTGAAAGTCGAGGACTACATCGAGGCGGCGCGCGCCGTGGGCAACTCGCCGCTGCGCATCGCGCTGCGCCACGTGCTGCCCAACATCACGGCACCGGTGATGGTGCAGGCCACGTTGGCGATCGCCTCCGCCGTCATCGCCGAGGCCAGCCTGTCCTTCCTCGGCCTGGGCCAGCAGCCACCGGCGCCGAGCTGGGGCAGCATGCTCAACACCGCCAAGAACTTCGTCGACAACGCGCCGTGGATGGCCATCTGGCCCGGCCTGTCGATCTTTCTGCTGGTGCTGTCGTTCAACCTGCTGGGCGACGGCCTGCGCGACGCGCTGGACCCGCGCCAGCGCTGACCCGCGCGGCGCGCGGTGCGCCACGCGCGACCGCCGGCTCGAGCAGAGCGGGCCGGACATCCTGGACACCCCCCAGAGGGCGGCAGCTACCCGATCGCGTCCCGGCCTCGCCGACCGACGTCTCGGTGATCCGGCTTCAATGGCGGGGCACCAGCGCCGTCTCCGCCAGATAGCGCCTGCGCCAGGGCTTGAGCACCAGGATCGCCAGCAGCGCCGCCAGGACGTCGAGCGTGATGGCGGTGCCGAACACCGGGAACCAGCTGCCGGTCCTCTCGTGCATCAGTGCGGCCAGCGGTCCGCCCAGGATGGAGCCGATGCCTTGCGACATGTAGAGCCAGCCGTAGTTGGACGTGGCGTGCCGCGTGCCGAAGGTGTCGGTGAGGGTCGACGGAAAGAGCGAGAAGATCTCGCCCCAACCGAAGAACACCACGCCCGACAGCAGCACGAACAGCACCGCGTTCTCGCGGGTCAGCAGCCACAGCGCCATGGCGACGCCTTCGAGCGCGAAGGCGAAGAACATGGTGTTCTCGCGGCCGAAGCGGTCGGAGATCCAGCCGAAGAACGGACGTGTCAGGCCATTGGTCAGCCGGTCGATGGTCAGTGCCAGGGGCAGGGCGACCATGCCGAAGACCAGGACGTCGGCCACGCCGAAGTCGCGCGCGAAGGTGGCCATCTGCGACGTCACCATGAGCCCCGAGGTCGACATCATGGTCATCATGCAGAACATCAGCCAGAACAGCGGCTTGCGCAGCATCTGGCGGGGCGACAGGTCGACGCCGGTGGTGGTCTGGCCGCCCGGCCTGGCCGAACGGACCTGGACCGGGTCGGGGGAGCGCAGCAGCTGCGCGGCGACGAGGCCGATCACGGCGAAGACGATGCCGAAGCGCCAGAGCGTGCTCTCCAGGCCCTGGTTCGCCAGCGCGCTCGCGATCGGGAACGTGGTCAGGATCGCACCCATGCCGTAGCCCGCGGCGACCATGCCGACGGCGAAGCCGCGACGGTCGGGAAACCACCGCACCATCTGGCCCACCACGCCCACGTAGACGATGCCGGTGCCCAGTCCACCGACGAGGCCGTAGCTCAGGTAGAGCATGCCGATGGTGGTGGCCTGCGAGGCCAGCACCCAGCTCAGGCCGGCCATCAGGGTGCCCAGACCGATCAGCCGTCGCGCGCCGAAACGCTCGATCAGGCCGCCCTGGAAGGGCGAGAAGAAGGTCTGCAGCACGATGAGCACGGAGAACGTGATCTGCAACTGGGACAGCGGCACGCCCAGCTTGGCCGACAGCGGTTTGGTGAAGAGCGTCCAGACGTATTGCGGACTGGAGATCGCCATCATGCAGACCAGGCCGACCAGCAACTGGAACCAGCGGTTGTGAAGCACGGACGTCGGTTCGCTCGCGAGCACGGTCGCGGGAGAGGCGATGGTTTTCATGGAATTCCCAGGGACGTTGAAAAAGGGGTTCACCGGCCGGCGACGCGGTCGTCGATGGACCGTGGCAGGCCCCGCGCACCTTCTTGCGCACGCTTGCGCGCCACGGTCCGGGGTGGGGCGCGCTCCAGGTGCGGGGTGCGGTCGGCGGCGTAGGCGACGTCGTGGCGCCCTCGGACGGAAGCGGGGTTCATTCAGGGATCGGAACGGGGCATGCCTTCGTGAAGGCCAGGCTTCACGCACGAACCGTGCCGATCGGACCATGCGGGCGTACCGTCGCCTGCGCCGTCGGCGCCAGCGACGCGCCATCGGGCGTCGGTGGATCACGCTCGGTGTCCGGCGCGCGTGCGCCGGGCGCTCCCGCAATGCAGCCGGCATTCGGCGCAGCGCTGCGACCGCTTCTCCTGCAGTGCGGTCGAAAACCGGATGCGCGCCCGGCTACAGGAACAGGTCGGAGAGGCCGGCGTGGTCGTCCGGGCGGGGGCCCAGCGGCCAGCGGAATTTCCTCTCCGCTTCATCGATGGCGAGGTCGTTGATGCTGGCGAACCTGCGTTCCATCATGCCCTGGTCGTTGAATTCCCAGTTCTCGTTGCCGTGGCTGCGGAACCACCGGCCCGCCGTGTCGTGCCATTCGTAGG
>DATINB010000155.1:0-13218 GCA_035474775.1 Luteimonas sp. | reverse complement strand
CTGCCTCGAACCGGCCCTGAGACGCCGCGATGATCGCGAAGAACCCCGCGAACAGGCCGCCCGTGGTGAACAGGTTCGGCAGCAGGTAGATGCCGCGACCACGGGTCGGCAACGGGGGCGTTTCGTCCATACCGGGAGTGTATCCGCTCGCCGGCGACCGGCCGAGCGAGGCATGAGGCGATCACGGAACGGCCACCCGGCGCTTGCTTCGCCGCGGCGCGGGTGCTGCAATCCCGCTCTCGCCGCCGTCAGGAGTGTTCCATGCACCGCATCGTTCTTGGCGTGGCCCTGTGTCTCGGTGCCCTTCCCGGCGCCCACGCCCAGCAGACCGCCGGCGAAGTGTTCCAGTGGAAGGATGCCAACGGCACCACCCACTACTCGCAGACGCCTCCGCCCAGTGGCGCCTATCAGCAGCGCGTCATCAACCACACCGGCAATGCCGCCCCCGTGGCGGTGGCCGGCGCCGCGACGGCCCCCGCGGAAAGCGCGCAGTGCCGGACCGCGCGCAGCAACATCACCGCCCTGCAGGGCGGGACCGACGTGCAGCAGGACACCGACGGCGACGGCAAGCCGGACAAGACCCTGAGCACGGCCGAGCGCACCGGCCAGCTGGAATTCGCCCAGGCGGCGGTCAAGGCCTACTGCACCACCTGAGCGGCGCCGTGCACACCGGATGGGCGATCGCGGCCGGGCTGGCCGTCGGCATCGGGCTGGCGTGGTGGCTGTCGCGCGAAACGCCCGCGCGCGATGCCGAGCGCCGCCAGCGTGCCGAACAGGCAGCGGCCGCCAACGCCGAGGATGCGCGCCCCGTCCTGTACCGCTGGACCGACGAGGCCGGCACCCTGCAGGTGACGCAGCAGCCGCCGCCACGGGGGCGCCGCTTCGAGAAAGTGGACGTCCGGCCGCGCGATGGCATCGAGATCGACGGCTCGCGCTGAGCAACCCGGCGCGGGGTCGGGATGCGCCGGGCGCCGGCGTGCTGCATGGCACAATCCACGGCCACGCACCATCCGGACGCCCGATGCGCCTGTCGCAGTTCCATCTCCGCACCCAGAAGGAAACGCCCGCCGATGCCGAGGTCATCAGCCACAAGCTGATGCTCAAGGCCGGGATGATCCGCAAGCTCGCCGCCGGCATCTACACCTGGTCGCCACTGGGGCTGCGCGTGCTGCGCAAGGTGGAAGCGGTGGTGCGCGAGGAGATGGATGCCGCCGGCGCGGTGGAGATGCTGATGCCGTCGGTGCAGCCGCGCGAGCTGTGGGATGAAACCGGGCGCTGGGACAAGTTCGGCGGCCAGCTGCTGAAGCTGCGCGACCGCAAGGATGCCGAGTTCGCCTACGGCCCGACCCACGAGGAGGTCATCACCGACTTCGCGCGCAACGAGCTGGCCAGTTACAAGCAGCTCCCGGTGACCTTCTACCAGATCCAGACCAAGTTCCGCGACGAGATCCGCCCGCGCTTCGGGGTGATGCGCGCGCGCGAGTTCCTCATGAAGGATGCCTACTCCTTCCACCTCGACGACGAGGACCTGGTGCGCGAGTACCAGAACATGCACGCCACCTACGGCCGCATCTTCACCCGCCTGGGCCTGCGCTTCCGCGCGGTGCTGGCGGATTCCGGCGCGATCGGCGGCGATGCGTCCCAGGAATTCCACGTGCTGGCCGATTCGGGCGAGGACGCCATCGCCTGGTCCGCGCACGATGCCGACACCACGCTTGCCTATGCCGCCAATGTCGAAACCGCGCAGGCCGCGGAGCCCGCGCCGCGGCCCGCCGCCACCGAGCCGATGCGGCGCGTGTCGACCCCCACGCAGAGGACCTGCGAGGAGGTGGCGGCCCTGCTCGGCATTCCGCTCGCACGCACCGTCAAGGCGGTCGCGCTGATGGCTGGTGACGCCTTCGTGCTGGCGCTGGTGCGCGGCGACCACGCAGTGAACGAGATCAAGCTGGCGCGCGTGGACGGCATGGCCGGCTACCGGATGGCGACGGCGGAGGAGATCACCGCGCACCTCGGCAGCGAACCCGGGTTCCTGGGCCCGGTGCCGGGGGCTGCGCCCGCGGGGCGCGTCCGCGTCGTCGCCGACCGCGAGGTCGCGGCGCTCGCCGACTTCGTCGCTGGTGCCAATGCCGTGGGCGAGCATCTCGCGGGCATCAACTGGGGCCGCGATCTACCCGAGCCGGACGTGGTGGCCGACATCCGCAACGTGGTGGAGGGCGACCGCGCGCTCGACGGCGGCACCCTGCGCATCGCGCGCGGCATCGAGGTGGGCCATGTATTCCAGCTCGGCCGGGTGTACGCACAGGCCATGGGTTGCAGCGTCCTCGACGAAACCGGCAAGGCCGCGGTGCCGGCGATGGGCTGCTACGGCATCGGTGTCTCACGCATCGTGGCGGCCGCCATCGAGCAGAACCACGACGACGCCGGCATCCTGTGGCCGGACGCCATGGCGCCATGGCGGGCGGTGGTCTGCGTGATCAACCCCAAGCGCGACGCCGGCGTCGCCGCCGCAGGCGACGCCCTCTACGCACAGCTGCGCGCGGCCGGTGTCGATGCCGTCCTGGACGACCGCGGCCTGCGTGCCGGGGCGATGTTCGCGGACATGGAACTGATCGGAATCCCGCACCGCGTCGTGGTGTCCGAGCGCGGGATCGCCGCGGGGACCTTCGAATACCGTGCCCGCGCCTCGGCGGACACCGAGCAACTCGATGCCGGGGCCCTGCTGGCCAAACTCGTGGCCTGAGCCGCCACCGCCGGCCGGCCCGCCGGCCGGAATGCGAATGTCCGGCGGGGCACTCCGGGAGATTCAAATCCTTTCTACACGGGGATTCCGGTCGCTGCCGGGGTGGCGGCAACGGGTAGGCACGTGGTTCGCTTGCGACTATCATCGGCGGCCGCGCCACGGACCGGCCCGCCCCTCGCAAGATAATCCGGAGTTAACGATGGCGATCGACGTCAATACCCTGTCCCAGAAAGAACTGGCCGCGCTGATCAACCAGGCCAAGAAGCGCCAGACCACGCTGAAGAAGCGCAAGCCCGCCAGCACCGTCCGCGCGCGCCTGACCGCCCTCGCCCGCGCCGAGGGATATACCGTCTCCGAGCTGTTCGGGGGTGGCGCGTCGCCGGCGCCGCGCGCCGCGAGCCCGCGCAGCACGCCGGCCAAGACCGCACGCAAGGGGCGCAAGCTCGGCAAGGTGGAGCCCAAGTACCGCAACCCGGCCAACGCGGCGGAGACCTGGACCGGCCGCGGCAAGCAGCCGCGCTGGCTGGCGGAAATGGTCCGCAACGGCCAGAAGGCCGACGAGTTTCTCATCCAGTCCTGATCGCGGCCCGCTGGGCGCCGGGATGACGGACGACGCCGGCCTCGAGCCGGCGTTCGTCGTCGTGGCGATCGCGGCCGCCGCAGCGGCGCTCAGAGATTGCGCCGTGCCGGCAGCAGCAGGTTGCCGAACAACAGGCCGGCGATCAGCGACAAGAGGATGTTCAGCACCCCGAGCGCCGCGTCCTGCCCGGCTCCCAGGTCCTGCTGCTGCATGGACGTGAGCAGGCTGCGCACGCTGGCGCTTCCGGGCACCATCAGGATGATCCCGGGAACCCGCACCACCGCGCCGGGGCGCTGCGCCCAGCGCGCGTACCCGTTGCCGGCCGCGGTCAGCACCAGCGCGGACAGGAAGATGCCGATGGCATTGCCCCACTCGTTGCCCGCGAGGCGCGAGATCAGGTAACCGCCGGCGGCCGCCAGCATCACGGTGAGATAATCGCGTCGATCGGCGCGGAACAACACCGCGAATGCATACGCCGCGAGTATCAGCGCCGCCCATTCCACCCACTCCGGCTGCGGCCGCGATGCGCGCACCTGCGGCTCGATTCCGAGCAGTTGCGCCAGCGTCAGCGCGATCATGGTGCCGACGGTCAGTTTCAGCATGGTGCTGACCGCGCCCGCGAAACGCGCCGTGCCCGAGACCAGGTGCTGGCTGGTCAGTTCGTTCACCGCGTTGGTCAGCGCCATGCCCGGCATCAGCACGATCAGCGACGCGATCACCACCGTGTTGAGGTTCAACGGGCCGACGAAGCTCGCCACCAGGATCGCGATCACGCCGGCCACCATCGCGGCGATGGCGTCGCCCGCCTCGCGCAAGCGGGGGCGCCGCCGCGCCAGGACCTCCAGCATGCCGATCAGCAGCCCGATCAACCCGGCGCTCGCGATGTCGAGCCAGGGCAACCGCAACAGCCCGCCGACGCTGGCCGCGGCCAGGCCGAAGGCGAGCACCTGCATCAGGTTGCCGCGTCGCGAGACATGCCGGCCCAGCGCCCGGAGCGCGGCGTGCCCTTCCGCCACGCCGAGGCGCCCGGCCATCACCTCCTCCGCGATCCGGTCGGTCTCGCACAGGCGGTACAGGTTGGTGTCGCCGGGCGGCAGGCGGATCACCCGCGTGGTGTCGCTGTCCCCCGGCGGGCGCATTGGGTCGCTGAAGGCCAGGATCATGCCGGTCGGGTTGATCCACGGCTCGCAGTCGAGGGCCAGCCGCTGTGCGACCGACATCAGCGCGCCCTCGAGCCGCTGCGCGGTGGTCCCGTACGCGTGCAGGTGCGTGGCCAGCTCCACCATGAACGCGATGCGTGCGGCGTAGGACTCGAGCGGAAAGGTCGGCGGCATTTCCACAGGATCGCACGCGGCCGACGACCCCCGTACCACCACCACCGAGTCTGTATCCTCGCCGTGTTCGCCTGCGCAGCCCGAGACGCCCGTCGCCGCATGATCGCCGTCGCATGACCGCCCCCGCCTCCACCGCGCCCGGACTGGATGCCGACCCGCAGGCGCCGGGGCGTCTGCGCCTGTCCGGCCGGTGGACGCTGCAGTACGCGGCCGCGGTCACCGAGGCCCTGCGCGGCGCGCCGGACGCCGTCGAGGCCATCGATGCGCGCGGCGTGGAGCGGCTGGACTCGGTCGGCGTGCTGCAGTTGCTGCGGTTCGCCGACAAGCGCGGCTTCGAGTTCCAGGCCGTCACCTTCCGCGAGGACCACCACGCCCTGGTCTCGGCGATCGAGGACGTGGCCGACGACCGGCCGAAGAGGAAGCGCGAGTACGGGTTCGCCGCGGCGCTCGGCAGGCTCGGCTTCGCCGTGCAGGACAACGGCAAGGAGATCGTGGCGCTGATCAGCTTCCTCGGCGAGAACCTCGCCAAGCTGCTGCGCATGCTGCGCGAACCGCGGCGGTTCCGGCCGACGGCGACCGTGCACCACATGGAGCAGGTCGGTCTCGACGCGGTGCCCCTGGTGATCCTGCTGTCGTACCTGGTCGGTGCCGTGATCGCGTTCCTGGGCGCCACCATCCTGGCCGACTTCGGCGCCACCATCTTCGTGGTCGAACTGGTCAGCATCGCGTTCCTGCGCGAGTTCGGCGTGCTGCTGACGGCGATCCTGCTCGCCGGTCGCACGGCGAGTGCGTTCACCGCGCAGATCGGCGCCATGGTCAGCCGCGAGGAGGTCGACGCCATCCGGACCCTGGGCCTCGACCCGATCGACCTGCTGGTGATCCCGCGCCTGCTCGCGCTGCTGGTGATGCTGCCGCTGCTGACCTTCATCGCCATGCTGTCGGGGCTGCTGGGCGGCATCACCGTCGGCGCCTTCGACCTGGGCATCCCGCCGCAGGCCTACCTGCAGCGCATGCAGGACACCATGGAACTGCGCCACTTCCTGGTCGGCATGTCCAAGGCCCCGGTGTTCGCACTGGTGATCGGGCTGATCGGCTGCCTCGAAGGGTTGCAGGTGCAGGGCACCGCGCAGTCGGTGGGCGAACGCACCACCTCGAGCGTGGTGCAGACCATCTCGCTGGTGATCATCATCGACGCGCTCGCGGCGATCTGGTTCATGAACATGGGCTGGTGACCATGGCCGACGATGCCATCCCCGCCGAGGCGCGCGACGCGCACGACGCGCCAGCCGACGAACCCATCATCCGCGTGCGCGGCCTGGTCAACCGGTTCGGCGACCAGGTGGTCCACGAGGGCCTCGACCTGGACGTGCGCCGTGGCGAGATCCTCGGCGTGGTCGGCGGTTCGGGGACCGGCAAGTCGGTGCTGATGCGGTCGATCATCGGGCTGCGGCGGCCGGACGAAGGCATGGTGCAGGTGCTCGGCGTGGACGCACGGTCCGAGGCGCTGGACGACCGCCAGCACATCGAGCGCAACACCGGCGTGCTGTTCCAGGACGGCGCGCTGTTCTCCTCGCTCACCGTGGGCGAGAACGTGCAGCTGCCGCTGAAGGAGCACCACCCGGATGTCGCCGACCGGCTGCGCTACGAGCTGGCGCTGCTGAAGGTGAAGCTGGCCGGCCTGCCCGCCGACGCCATCGACAAGCTGCCCTCGCAACTGTCCGGCGGCATGCGCAAGCGCGCCGGCCTTGCGCGCGCGCTCGCCCTGGACCCTCCGCTGCTGTTCCTCGACGAGCCCACCGCGGGTCTCGACCCGATCGGCGCGGCCGCCTTCGACCGCCTCACGCGGACCCTGCAGCAGGCGCTGGGCCTCACGGTGTTCCTCATCACCCACGACCTGGACACGCTGTACGCTATCTGCGACCGGGTGGCGGTGCTGGCCGACCGCAAGGTCATCGCCATCGGCCCGCTGTCCGAGCTCGAGACGCTGGACCATCCGTGGGTCCAGGACTATTTCAACGGGCCGCGCGGCCGTGCCGCCCGGCAGGCGACGCTCCGCACCGCCGAGGACTCCTGAGCATGGAAACCCGCGCCAATTACGTGCTGATCGGCGCGTTCACCATCGCGGTGACGCTGGGCCTGCTGCTGTTCGGGCTGTGGGCGGCCAAGTACTCCTCCGACCGCAGCTGGCAGAACTTCAACGTCATCTTCAAGGAGCCGGTCACCGGGCTCACCGAAGGCAGCGTGGTGCAGTACAACGGCATCGCCGTGGGCACCGTCGAGGAGCTCTCGCTGGCCCCGCAGGATCCGCGCCAGGTGATCGCGCGCATCCAGGTGGAGGCCGACGCACCGGTCAAGGTCGACACGCGCGCCAAGCTGTCGACCACCGGGCTCACCGGCTCCACCTTCATCCAGCTCACCGGCGGAAGCCCGCGCGCGCCGCGGCTCCGCCCCACCGACCGCGAGGAACTCCCGGTCATCGTGGCCGAGGCATCGGCGCTGCAGAACATCGCCGATACCGCCAACCGCCTGGTGGCGCGGCTCGACGAAGTGCTGAGCGACGACAACGTCAAGCGCATCGCCGAGACGCTGGAGAACATCGAGGGCATGACCGGCGCCATCGCCGACCAGCGCGAGGACCTGCGTGCCATCGTGGTCAATGCGCGCGAGGTCACCGAGCAGCTGAAGGTCACCGTCGGCACCACCAACCGCGCCATCGAGGGGCTCGACCGCGAGCTGGTGCAGAAGCTGCCGGGGCTGGTGGCCAGCCTCGAGGGCACGCTGGCCAAGGCCGACGCCGCCGCCGGGGGCGCGGACAGCATCCTCAGCGAGAACCGCACCGCGATCCGGAGCTTCGCCAACGACGGGCTCGCCCAGCTCGGGCCGACCCTCGGCGAACTGCGGTCGCTGATCCGCGACCTGCGCCGCATCAGCGACCGCCTGGACAACAACCCGACGCGCTACCTGCTCGGGCGCGACGCGCCCAAGGAGTTCGAACCCGAATGAACGCCCGCACCTTCACCCGCGCCATGCGCGGCATCGCGCTCGCCGCCAGCCTTGGTGGCCTGAGCGCGTGTGGCGCGCTCGGCGGCGGGCCACGCGAGAGCGCGACCATCTTCTCGCCCGACCCGCGCGTGCAGCCAGACCCGGCATGGCCTGCGGTGACCTGGCAGCTCGCGCTGGCGCCGCCCAGCGCGGCGCGGGTGATCGACAGCTTCCGCATCGCGGTCCGCCCGACGCCCGGCGAGTACCAGGTCTACAAGGGGGCCAGCTGGGCCAAGACGCCCACCGACATGCTGCAGGACACGGTGCTGCGCGCGCTCGAGGATTCCGGCCGCATCGGGGCCGTGGCGCGCCAGGGGTCCGGCGTGGCGGCCGATTACAAGCTGGTGACCGACCTGCGGCGCTTCGACGCCGACTATGCCGGCAATGCGCTGCCCGCGGCGACCATCGAGGTCAACGTCAAGCTGTTGCACACCATCGACCAGTCGATCGTGGCATCGCGCACCTTCCTGCAGGCCACGCCCGCGGCAGGCACCGACGTGGCCCGGGTCAGCGACGCCTTCTCGACCAGCCTGGGCCGGATCGGAGGCGAGATTTCGGGGTGGATCCTGGTCACCGGACAGGAGCACGAGGCACGTGGCCACGGTGCCGGCGCCGGCCAGTCCCCGCGCGGTGCCCGGCCCTAGTCCCGCGCCGCGACCACGCGGCGGAAGGTGAGGTTGATGCGTGGCGGCACCGGGCGCGCGGTGCGCGGCAGGGCATGCCGGTACAGCGCCTGGGTCTTGCCGGCCATGCACAACAGGCTGCCATGGCCCAGTTCGATCGCCACCGGGCCGGGTCGCGCCTGCACGCCGCCCCGGGTCTTCGCCTCCGCGGAGGGCGCGTGCACCGGCTTGAACAGGAAGCGCCTCGGCGCGCCGAGGCTGAGCGACGCGATCACCGGCTGCGGCCCCAGCTCCGGTTCGTCGTCGCGATGCCAACCCATGGCATCACGCCCGTCGCGGTAGAGATTGGCCAGCACGCTGTTGAAGGTGGCCCCGCAGGCGGCGTCCAGGCGGGCACGCAGCGCCTGCAGGGCCGCCGGCCATGGATGCGGTTGGAACCGGGAACCGGAGTAGGCGTATGCCGCGCCCGGATCGCCGATCCAGCAGCTCAGCCGCGGCGACTCGACCTCGCGCCCGAACAGGCGGATCCGGTGCACGGACCACGGCACGGCGGTGAGCAGGGTCGCGAACAGGGCGTCCGACTCCGGCCCGGGTAGCCACTGCGGGTCGAAGGCCACGCGCGCGCCGGGCAGCGGGACGGGTTGCAGGGCCATCGCGCACGCTAGCACGCGATTTGCCGCCGTCATGCCCGAACCGCGACAATCCGGGACTGTTTTCCCGGAACCCCTGCATGAACCTGCCAGCCGAACATGCCAGCACGCCCGCAGCCGCCGCGGATGGCGTCGAGGTGGAGGTCGTACCGGTAGAACGCGACGTCATGGAGTACGACGTGGTGGCGGTGGGTGCCGGGCCGGCCGGCCTGGCCCTGGCGATCCGCCTCAAGCAGCTCGACCCGACGCTTTCGGTCTGCGTGATCGAGAAAGCCAGCACCATCGGTGCCCACATCCTGTCCGGCGCGGTGATCGAGCCCGGCCCGCTGGACGCCCTGTTGCCCGGCTGGCGTGACCGCCCCCCGCCGATCTGCGTGCCGGCCACCGAGGACGAGTTCTGGTACTTCAGCAAGACCGGCGGCCGGAAGTTCCCGGTGGTGCCGCCGGGCATGCGCAACCACGGCAACTTCATCGTCAGCCTCGGGGCCATGTGCGCGTGGCTGGCGCCGCAGGCGGAAGCGCTGGGCGTGGAGATCTACCCCGGGTTCGCCGCTGCCGAAACCCTGCATGCCGCGGACGGCCGGGTCACCGGCGTGCGCATCGGCGACATGGGCGTGGCCAAGGACGGTTCGCACAAGGCGGGCTACACCGCCGGGATCGACATCCACGCCAAGGTCACGGTGCTCGCGGAAGGCGCCCGCGGGCACCTCACCAAGCGGCTGGTGAAGCGCTTCCAGCTCGACGCCGCGAGCGATCCCCAGGCCTATTCGATCGGCATCAAGGAGTTGTGGCAACTGCCGGCCGGCCGCGGCACGCCGGGGAAGATCGTGCACTCGCTGGGTTGGCCGGCCGACACCCACACCTACGGTGGCAGTTTCATCTACCACCTGGACGGCGACCGCGTGGCGATCGGCTTCGTCAGCGGGCTCGACTACCGCGATCCCGGTTTCCAGCCGTACGAAGCCTTCCAGCAGTGGAAGCACCATCCCAACGTCCATCCGTTGCTGGAGGGCGGCAGCATCCTGTCCGCCGGCGCGCGCGCCATCGTCACCGGCGGCTGGCAGTCCCTGCCGAGGGTGGAGATGCCCGGCGCGCTGTTGATCGGCGACGGCGCCGGCCTGCTCAACGTGCCCAAGATCAAGGGCGTGCACCAGGCGATCCGCTCCGGGATGCTGGCCGCCGAGCACCTGGCGTCGACCACGCTCGCGCCCGAGGGGTTCGACGCGAAACTGCGCGGGTCCGAGGTGATGTCCGAACTGCACGGCGTGCGCAACATCAAGCCCGGCTTCAAGAAGGGCCTGTGGATGGGCCTGGCCAACGCGGCGTGGGAGACCGCCACCGGCGGCCATTCGCCGTGGACGCTGCCGGTCAAGGCCGACTGGTCCTCGCTGGACAAGGTCGGCGCGCACGAGGCGCCGAAACGCGACTACGTGCCGCGCGACCTCGCGCCGCGCGACCGCCTGGCCGGCGTCTATTTCGCCGCCACCGAGCACGACGAGGACCAGCCGGTGCACCTGCTGGTGCACGACACCTCGATCTGCGTGACCCGCTGCGCCGAGGAATACGGCAACCCGTGCACGCGCTTCTGCCCGGCGTCGGTCTACGAGATCGTCGACGACGCGACCGTCGAGGCCGGCAAGCGCCTGCAGATCAATGCCGCCAACTGCGTGCACTGCAAGACCTGCGACATCAAGGACCCGTACGAGATCATCACCTGGGTCACGCCCGAGGGCGGATCGGGCCCCAACTACCAGAGTCTCTGACCGACACGATGCCGGCGTTCAAGGCCGTCCTGCGTAGCGCCGGTTTCCGCGCATTGCGGCTGCTGTTCCGTGCGCTGCCGCTCGGCGAGCCCACGCGTGACCGCCTGCGCCAGGACTTCAGCGACCGCTTCCCGGCCTGGGTGCCGCGGACGCCCAGGGCGCGCGAGGGCGCGGGCCGATCGCGGCGCGCGCGGGAACAGTCCGGCACCGCCGCCATCGGGTATCGCAGCGCCCACGACGCACCGTTGCCGACGCCGCTGCCGGCGCGGGTGATCGCGTTCTACCTGCCGCAGTTCCACCCCATCCCGGAAAACGATGCCTGGTGGGGAACGGGGTTCACGGAATGGCGCAACGTCGCGCAGGCTGTGCCGCAATTCGAAGGCCATGCGCAGCCGCGCCTGCCTGCGGACCTGGGGTTCTACGACCTGCGCGTGCCCGGCGTGCTGCGCACGCAGGCGGCATTGGCGCGCGCGCATGGCATCGAGGGGTTCTGCTTCTACACGTACTGGTTCCATGGCAGGCGCCTGCTGGATGCGCCGATCGAGCAGTGGCTGGCCAGCCCCGACCTGCAGCTGCCGGCGTGCCTGTGCTGGGCCAACGAGCCATGGACGCGCAGCTGGGACGGACGCCCGGGCGACACCCTGGTGGCCCAGCAGCACGACGACGCCGACGACCTCGCCTTCATCGCGCACGTGGCGCGCTTCATGGCCGACCCGCGCTACCTGCGCGTCGACGGCCGGCCGTTGCTGCTGGTCTATCGCCCGACGCGGCTGCCGGACGCGGCGGCCACGGCACGACGCTGGCGCGCGTGGTGCCGGGAGAACGGCATCGGCGAGATCCACCTTGCCGCGGTGCAGGCCTTCGAACGCCCGGACCCGACCGCTCTCGACTTCGATGCCGCGGTCGAGTTTCCACCCAACCTGTCCACGCCCACCGACCTCACGGCGACACAGGTGCGCATCAATCCCGACTACGCGGGACAGGCGCTCGACTGGCGCGATGTGCCCGCTGCCGCGCTGGCGCGCCCGCTGCCGCCCTACCCCACGTATCCGGGCGTCAATTGCGGCTGGGACAACGCCCCACGACGCCCCGGGGCCGGCCGGACCTTTCTGCATGCATCGCCACGCCGCTACCGGGACTGGCTGGCGCGCACGGTGACCGAACGCCTGGCGGGCCTGGCCGGCGAGTCGCGGCTGGTGTTCGTCAATGCCTGGAACGAATGGGCGGAAGGCGCGGTGCTGGAACCCGACCAGCGCCTCGGCCATGCCTGGCTGCAGGCGACGCGCGCGGCGCTGGTGGCGGCCGACCCCGGGCGCGCGCCCGCGACACCGCCCGACGGCCACGCCTGCGCGGTGGTGCACGCCTGGTATGCGGATGCGTTCGGCGAGATCCTCGATGCCCTGCGCGCCACCGGGCACCGCTGGCGCCTGGTGGTGACCACCGCGCCGGACCGCGCCGGGGCGATGCGCGTGGAACTGGACGCCCGCGGCATGCGCGCCGAGCTGGAGACGGCGGACAACCGCGGCCGCGACATCCTGCCGTTCCTGCGTGCCGCCGACCGCCTGCTCGACGAAGGCGAGACCTGCGTGCTGAAGCTGCACACCAAGCGCTCGCCGCACCGCGACGATGGCGACCTGTGGCGCCGGCAACTGGTCGACGCGCTCACCGCCGCGGACGCCGCGGGCGAGGCGCTCGCCGCATTTACCCGGGAGCCGAGGCTGGGGATGCGCGTGCCACGCGGCCACCTGCAACCGATGGACCACTTCCTGGGTGACAACCTCGACCACCTCGGCTACCTGTCGACGCGGCTGGGCTTGCCGCGGGTCGACCCCGAGCGCCAGGCCTTCGCCTCCGGCAGCATGTTCTGGGTCCGGCTGGAGGCCCTTCGCCCGCTCCTCGACGGGCACCTGGAACCGTGGGAATTCGAGGCCGAGAGCGGCCAGCTCGACGGCACGCTAGCGCATGCGATCGAGCGCATGTTCGCGGTGGCGGTGGGCGCCGCGGGTTACCACGTCGAGGAGATCGGGGCGGCCATGCGGTCGCCAGCGGAGCTCGCCGGCCCCGCGCATCGCCGACCGCGGCCGCTGCGCTGACATGCGCGTCGCCATCCTGCAATCCAACTACATCCCGTGGAAGGGCTACTTCGACCTGATCGGCTCGG
Source organism: Luteimonas sp. (assembly GCA_035474775.1). Classification (GTDB taxonomy): domain Bacteria; phylum Pseudomonadota; class Gammaproteobacteria; order Xanthomonadales; family Xanthomonadaceae; genus Luteimonas. The sequence continues at coordinate 325 of DATINB010000155.1, read as the reverse complement.
TGGACGAGTTCATCCTCTACGACGATGCGCAGTACACCAAGAACGACTGGCGCAACCGCAACCGCATCAGGACGCCGCAGGGCTCCGCGTGGCTCACCGTCCCGGTCGGCCAGGGCATCCATCGGCGCATCCGCGACGTGGTACTGCCCGATGCGCGGTGGCAGGCACGGCACTGGCGCACGCTGGAGGCCAACTACCGGCGCGCACCCTGCTTCGACGAAGTCGCGCAGGCGCTCGCCGGCTACTGGCTGGCCCGACGCCATGCTTCGCTCAGCGAACTCAACCGGGCGCTGCTGTCGGCGGTCTGCGGTCTGCTGTCGATCCG
>DATINB010000154.1:0-4496 GCA_035474775.1 Luteimonas sp. | reverse complement strand
ACCAGCATCCAGATCAACGGCGGCAGCATGCTCGCGTCCATGCTGGACTCGCCGAGCAGGCGGATCGTCTGGCCCTGGTGCAGCGAGTTCCACCACACCACCGAGTAGCGGATGATCGGCAGCATCACCACGCCGACCAGTGCCAGCAGCGACGCGGCACGCGCGGCGGCGCGGCGGTCCTCGATCGCGCCGTACAGGCCGATCACGCCGAGGTAGAGGAACAGCAGGATCAGCTCGGTGGTCAGGCGCGGGTCCCAGTCCCACCACGTCCCCCACATCGGCTTGCCCCAGATCGAGCCGGTCAGCAGGGTGACCACGGTGAACGCCGCGCCGATCGGCGCACAGGCCATCGCCAGGCTTTCGCAGATCTTGATGCGCCAGACCAATGCGATCGCCGCGTACAGCGCCATCAGCGCGAAGACCAGCAGGCTCATCCACGCGGCGGGCACGTGGATGTACAGGATCCTGAAGCTGTCGCCCTGCTGGTAGTCGGCCGGCACCCGGTACAGCGCGGCGTAGAGGCCCCAGGCCATCACCAGCGCGCCGACCCCATGGCACCACGGTGCCCAGCGGGCCGCGAACGCGTTGAAATAGGGCGGCGAGCCGAGCTGGTGGAACCAGCGCGCTACCGGGTTCATGTGGGCCACATCGGTCGTGTCGCTCGCGTTGGGGGTGCGCGGCGCGCGCGCACTCCGGGGGCGCGATCGACGCGCCATGGCGCTATTTTCGCGGCTGGCCGCAGTCGGCACAAGGGTTGCGCCCGGAACGGCGACCGCACACGCCCCAATCCTTCAGGTCAGGGCGATCCGCAGCGCGGCCGCGGCGGTCAACGGCGCGAGCACCAGCGCAGCCACCAGGCCGGCGGCCAGCAGCAGCAGCCCGCCCCACGGATCGCCGCCCTGCGCCGCGGCGGCGACGCCACCCGCCCCGAAGACCAGCACCGGGATGTACAGCGGCAGCGCCAGCAACGCCAGCAGCACGCCGGCGCGGCGGATGCCGATGGTGAGCGCCGCGACCACGGCCCCCAGCAACCCGAGCAGCGGCGTGCCCAGTGCGAGCCCCGCCATCAGCACCGGCAGCTGTGCGCGTGGCAGGCCCAGCAGCTCCGCGAGCAGCGGGGTCACGCACAGCAGGGGCAGGGCGGTGACCGCCCAGTGCGTCGCCACCCTGACCAGCACCAGCCACGCCAATGGCACCGGCGCCAGCATCCATTGTTCGAGCGAGCCGTCCTCGGCGTCACCGCGAAACAGGCCATCCAGCGTCAACAGGCCGGCCAGGAGCACGGCCACCCAGAGCGTGCCGGCCGCGACCCTCGACAACGTGGCCGGCTCGTTGCCGAGCGCCAGCGCGAACAGCACCACCACCAGCAGTGCGAACAGCGCAGGCTGCAGGGCATCGCCGCGCCGCCGCAACAGCAGCTGCAGGTCGCGGATCGCCAGCGCCCGGGCTGCTGTCCACATCAGGCGTCCGCTCCAAGGACCAGCAGGCGCGTGCGCACCGGTGGCGCCGCGTAGGCGCCATGCGTGGTCACCAGCGCCGCGCCGCCGCCGCGCAGCTGTGCATCGACCATGCGGTTGACCAGCGCGATGCCTTCCAAGTCCAGGTTGGCATAGGGTTCGTCCAGCAGCCACAGTGGCGCCGGCGACATCCACAGGCGGGCAAGCGACAGCCGCTTGCGCTGCCCGGCGGACAACTGGCGCGCCAGGACCGCCTCGTACCCGGCCAGCCCGACCACGCCGAGTGCGGACGCCGCGTCCAGCCCACTGCGCACGCCATGCAGCCCGGCCAGGAACGCGAGGTTCTCGGACACGCTCAGATCCGCCTTCTGCGCGGGCAGATGGCCGAGGTAGGCCACCGCGCGAGCCCGCGATTCCACGTCCGGCGTGGCCCCGCGCAGCCGGATCTCGCCGCCATCCGCGCGCAGCAGCCCGGCCAGCACGCGCAACAGCGTGGTCTTGCCGGCGCCGTTGCCACCCTGCACCAGCAGCGCCTCGCCGGTGTCGACGTGGAAGTCCAGCGGGCCGAAGACCTGCCGGTCGTTGCGCGCGAAGCACAGGCCGCGGACGCGGAACAGCACCGGTTCGTCGCGGTCCCCGAGACGAGCCGGTTCCGCGGCGTCGCGCGATGCGATCACTTCAGCCAGTCGATGTAGCGGTCGTCCTGCATGTCATGCGGGCGTGCGGCGTGCATCCGCATGCGCACCGCGGCGTTGGACGCCCACCACAGGGTGCCCAGCTGTCCGAACTGACCCGCGAGGGCGTCGAACTGGGCGACCGGCATGCCCATCGTGACCCAGCTCGGCTCGCGCCAGCTGCGGTTCGGCGCCGAGGCGAATCCGGCCCGGAACGGCAAGCCGCTCGCCAGCAACGCGTCGTGCAGGGCCTTGTCGGCGGTGCGGTTGTCTTCCTCGGGTCGCTCGACCGAGCCCGGGTTCCACGCCGAGATGAACCCGAAACTGGACGCATCGGGATGTGCCATCTCCAGCCCCGGGGCCGGCAGCCCGACCCGCAGGTCATGCCAATCGCCGGCGAGCTCCCAACGATAGTCGGCGTCGAGGTAGGCGCGGGCGAGGGAGACGATGCGCCGGCTGGCATCGCCGGAAGAGGGGATCGGCATGCGCAAGGTTTAACCGATCGTCGCACGCCCGTAAACTGCGACGTCACGTGTCCGGCGTCAGCGCCACTGGAATCCCATGCAGCACGACGCGATCGACGCCGTCCCGGACGCGCTCCCGCCGCCGGAGAGCAAATTGCCACGGGTCGGCACCACCATCTTCTCGGTGATGTCGCAACTCGCGGCCGAGCACGGCGCGGTCAACCTCGGCCAGGGCTTCCCGGACTTCGCGGTACCGGCGCGGCTGGTGGATGCGCTGGCCGACGCGATGCGCGCCGGGCACAACCAGTACGCCCCGATGCACGGCGTGGCGTCCCTCCGCCAGGCCATCGCCGGCAAGTTGCTGCGCGTCTACGGGCATGCGGCGGACCCGGATCTGGAGATCACCGTGACCAGCGGGGCCACGGAGGCGATCTTCGACGCCGTCCATGCCGTGGTGCGCGCCGGCGACGAGGTGCTGGTGCTCGATCCGGCATACGACTGCTACGCGCCGGCCATCGAGCTGGCCGGCGCGCGCGCGGTCCACGTCCCGCTGCACCCACGCACGTTCGCGCCGGACTGGCAGCAGGTCGCCGATGCGGTCGGCCCGCGCACGCGCATGCTGATCATCAACTCGCCGCACAATCCCTCGGGCGCGATGCTCACGTCCGCCGACATGGCCGCACTCGCCGGGCTGCTGCGCGGGACCGGCATCTGGCTGCTGTCGGACGAGGTCTACGAGCACATCGTCTTCGACGGCGCCCGCCACGAGTCGGTCCTGCTGTATCCGGAACTGCGCGAGCGCGCGTTCGTGGTGTCGAGTTTCGGCAAGACCTACCACTGCACCGGGTGGAAGATCGGCTACTGCGTCGCGCCGCCCACGCTCACCGCGGAGTTCCGCAAGGTCCACCAGTACAACGTGTTCTGCACGTTCGCGCCGGCCCAGCACGCCTTCGCCGCCATGCTCGAAGCCGAGCCACGCCACGACGCCGAGCTGGGCGCGTTCTACCAGGGCAAGCGCGATGCGTTCCGCGCGCAGCTGCTCGGCACGCGACTGGTCCCGTTGCCGGTTCCGGGCGGGTACTTCCAGCTGGTCGATTACTCCGCCGTCAGCGACCTGGACGACCTGGCGTTCTGCCGCTGGCTGGTCAGCGAGAAGGGGGTCGCCGCGATTCCCTTGTCGCCGTTCTACGCGCAGCCACCGGCGGGGCAGCGCCTGGCGCGACTGTGCTTCGCGAAGGTGCCGGGCACGCTGGACGCCGCCGTCGAGCGGCTGCGCCGGCTCTAGACCGCGCAACGACAGGGCCCGACACATGGACAACCTCCGCATTTCGATGGTCCAGGGCGCCACGCGCTGGCACGACCCGGACGCCAATCGCGGCTACTACGGCGGTCTGATGGCGCCATTGCGCGGCCTGACCGACGTGGTGCTGTTGCCGGAAACCTTCACCAGCGGCTTCAGCAACGACGCACTCGCGCAGGCCGAAGGCATGGACGGCGCCACCGTGTCCTGGATGCGCGACCAGGCGGCGCGGCTCGACGCCGTGGTCACCGGCAGCGTGCAGCTGCGTGACGGTGACGCGGTGTACAACCGCCTGCTGTGGGTCACCCCGGACGGCGGCGTCGCCCATTACGACAAGCGCCACCTGTTCCGGTTCGCCGGCGAACACACGCGCTATGCCGCCGGCCGCGAGCGCCTGGTGGTCGAATGCAGGGGATGGCGCATCAACCCGCTGGTCTGCTACGACCTCCGATTCCCCGTCTTCGCACGCAACCGCTTCGACGTGGAGCGTGCCGGCGCGCCGGACTTCGACCTGCAGCTGTACGTGGCCAACTGGCCGGCCGCGCGCGCCTACGCCTGGAAGACGCTGCTGCGCGCGCGGGCGATCGAGAACCTCTGCTTC
>DATINB010000153.1:0-4421 GCA_035474775.1 Luteimonas sp. | reverse complement strand
GGTCCAGGCGATGCAAGGGCACCAGCGCGGTGTTGCCGGTCCGCCGCACCAGCCGCGCCAGCAGCGTCTCGCGCACGTGCCGACCGGCCGGCACGACCGCCAGGAAGTGCGGCTTGTCGACGACCAGCAGATGGGCGTCGGCATGCACCTCGATCTCGTCGAACGGGACTGGCGGCTCATCGACGATCTCGCGGAAGTAGTGCAGCACCAGGCCGGCCTGGAACGGTGCCCCGGGCGCCAGCGCCGTGCCGTCCGCGGTGCTGACGTCGCCGCGCGCGATTCGCGTCCGCCAGGTCTCGCGCCCCACCGACGGGAACATGCCGGCCAGCGCGTCCAGCGCGCTGTCCCAGTCGCCATCGACCAGCTGCACCCGGCTGGGCGAGACGCCATCGCGGGGCACCGGTCGAAGCACGGGGCGCGGATCGGCCAGGGTCTTCCGCCGCGGTTTAGAACCCTGCGTCACGGATCCGCGTCGGCATGGGGCGGATGCGCGCCCGCCGCGTCGATCGGCTGCGCGGCGTGCCATGCGGCAAGCCGACGTGCGTAGTCGTCCAAGGCCTCGGCGTGCAGGTCGAAGATGCAGGGATCGCAGCCGCCATCGCAGCAATCGGCGGGCAGCGGACGCTCCGGTGGCTGCGGACGAGGCGTCGCGTTGGCGGCGTGGCGGGTCACGCGTCGATGATAGGCCGCGGACCGCGACCGGGTGGTGTCGTCCGCGCTGCCCGACCGTGGTGGCGATGCCCCGCGTGCCCGCGACCGCTTGCGGACGTGGCGCGCCACTACACTGCCTGCATGGATCCCCTGCCTAGCGACGAACGGCCCGACACCGCGGCCCCCGATGGCGCCCGCCGTCTCGACCGCTGCGTTGCCGACATGAAGGGTTGCTCGCGCGGCGATGCGCAGCGCTACATCGCGGGTGGCTGGGTCCGCATCGACGGACAGGTCGTGGATGCCCCGCAGGCCGTGGTCGGCGCCACCCAGCGCATCAGCCTGAGTCCCTACGCGCGCCTGGATCCGATCGAGCCGGCCACGCTGCTGTTGCACAAGCCGGCTGGCATGGCGCCGCGCGATGTCATCGCACTCGCCACGCCGGCGGCACGCCATGCAGAGGACGCCTCCGGCCTGCGTACGCTCGAGCGCCACTTCAACGGGCTGTCGCCGGCCATGCCGCTGGAAGCGTCGGCCAGCGGGTTGCTCGTGCTGAGCCAGGACGGGCGGATCCACCGTCGCCTGACCGACGACCGGGCCACGATCGAACAGGAGTTCGTGGTGCAAGTGTCGGAGGCGCCATCGACCGACGTGCTGCCGCGCCTGGCCGGGTTGCAGCGGGTCGATTCGCGCAGGATCGGCGCATTCAAGGTCAGCTGGCAGAACGAGGTGCGGCTGCGCTTCGCGATCAGGGACGTGCAACCCGGCCAGCTGCAGGCGATGTGTGCGGACGCCGGGCTGCGGGCGGTGGCGATCCGCCGGATCCGCATTGGACGGATTCCACTTGCCAAGCTGCCGCCGGGCACGTGGCGCTACCTGCCGACCGGGGCCCGTTTCTGATCGCTGCTTGCTGGCCACGCCGCATCCGGTCCGCGGCGCCCGCGGCCGGTCTGCTCAGCGCAGCTGGCTGTCCTTGCTGCCGCGACGGTTGACGCCGCCGACGACTGCCGCCTCCTCGTCCCGGGCCTGCTGGCAGTCGATGCACAGACGGACACCCGGCACCGCGTCACGGCGCGCCTGCGGGATGGGCACGCCGCAGTCTTCGCAGTGACTGAGTCCTGGCCCGGCCTGCAGCCGGCTGCGGGCGCGCTTGACCGCGTCTTCCACGGTCGCGTCGATCTGGTCCTGCACGGCGCCATCGCCGGCCCACCCCGTTGCCATGGTGTCGATCCTCGTATCCGGCGCGCTTGCGGCCTGGGACGCACCATCCCGTCCTGGCGGGCACCTGAGTCAGGCAGGCGCGCGAGTCAGCGATGCACGCTAGTCGGGTCGGCGTCTGGCACGCGTGAACCGGCACCACCCTGGCCCGCCGCCCCGTGAACGCACGGCTGGCAGCGGGTTGTGCCAGGCATTGGACGCCGACGGGCGCGGTACGATGCGGCGAATTGCGTGCCGTCAGTGCGCGTGCTCGTACGGGTACCCACGGGAGCCACGGTGCTATGGGACATCCAGGACACTGCGCATGCGACGGACGCCCGGGTGCCGACGGGATTGCCGACGGATGACCGCCCGCAGCACGCCCATCGAGCCTGGGCAGCCAGCGCATTCCGCGAATGCTTCGCGCGTGCCACACCACTGGCTGGTGCCGTTCGCGGCGTTGGCCTGCTGCGTGGTGCTGTTTCTCGCGGATGGACCGGTGTGGGCCCGCTGGATGCTCACGGGTCTGGCAAGTGGACTGGCGCTGGGGGCGCTGGCCGCACCCGCCTCCGGCTTCCGCGGTCCGGCCGTCGCCGCGCTGCTCGCGGCGGGGGTGTTCGCATCCGCCTGGTTGCGCGAGGCGACGCCGGTCGCGGCGGTGGTGGCGGTCTCGCCATTGCTGGGCGCATTGGCGGGCGCGTCGTTGCTCCGCAGTCACCGGGGTCCGCAAGGTAGCGGGACCCACAGCGGGCTGTCGATGGCGATGGCGTTGCTCGCGCCAGCCACGGCGTGGCTGGTGACGCTAGGGCTGGGCACCGGCCTCCCGTCCGGCCAACGCATCGAGGGCGCGGTGGGGCTTGCGTCCGGTGCCCTGGCCGCCCTGCTCTTCGCCATCACCTTCGACCGGGACGCGCGCGAGGGGGAAGCCGGTGCGGGCGCGGCTTCACCCGACGCGGCCCCGTCGCAATGGCTGGCCACCGTGGCGTCCGCCCTGGTCCTGGCCGCCCTGCCCTGGCTACCGGCCCCGGCCATGCCGTTCGCGGCGCTGCCCTTGCTTGCCGCCGCGCCACGTGCAGCGCCAAGGGCAATCGGTGCCTGCGCGTTCGGGCTGGTCGGCGCGTGGGTGTTGCTGGGCTGGGCGAATGTCGTCCCGGATCGCGGCGCGATCACCCTCGCGGCACTGGGTGCGGCCGTGGCGCACGCCGTGGCGCTGCTGGTCGCCAGGGCGAACGGTGGCCCGGGCGACGGCGTCCGCCTGGTGGCGCGCCTTCGCGACGAACTGCAGGCCGTGCTCGCACAGGGCCCGGCGCCAGCGGCGGTGCTCGACAGCGACCTGCGCCACGTCTCGGCAAACGCGGCCTATACGCGCTGGATCGGCGAAGCGCCCCCCGTGCAGCGACGAACGCTCGGCGACGTGCATGGCCGCGATGCCGAGGCCGTGCTCGCCGCGGCTCGCCGCGCCCTCGCCGGCCAGCCGCAGCGCACCCAGCTGGAACGCGCCGACGGCCGCGCGCTCGACATCCATCTGGAGCCGCGCTTCTCGGTCGAAGGGCCGGTGGACGGGGTCTACCTGCTGGCCCAGGACACGTCCTGGCGGGCTGCGCTCGACATGCAACTGGCCATGGTCCTGGAATCGCTGCCGCTGCCCACGCTGGCGCTCGACGCCGGCGCGCGCATCCGCCAGGGCAATGGCCCGGCGCGCGTGCTGCTTGGCGTGCCGGCCGGCGAGGACTGGCCTCCGGACCTCTCCGGATATCTGGACAGCGACGCGTCCGCACGCCTTGCCGAAGGCGTGCAGCATGTCCGCGAACGCCGCGTGGCGCTGGAGATCAGTGATCAGCGCCCACTGGGCACGCCGCCGGCAGGACGCGACGCCGCCGGACCGATCGCGCTGCGCCTGGCTCCGTTGGCATCCGAGCGCGGCATCGTGGCGCTGCTCACGATCGAGGACCTGGCGCCGGCACTCGCCCGCGAGCGGGCACTGGCCGAGGGGCGCACCCAGGCGGAAGTGGCCATCGATGCCATTGCCGAGACGGTGGTCGCCTGTGACGCGCGCGGCGTCATCGTGCTGTTCAACTCCGCCGCCTCGCGGCTGACCGGTTGGCCGCGTACCGCGGCGCTGGGACGCCCGCTCGACGAGGTGCTGTCGCTCTCGGAACCGGGCAGCGACGCACCGGCGCCGGCCGACATCGGACCGATCCTGGCCGGTCGGCCGGCACCCGCGGCCACGCGTAAATGGCTGCTGCGCGGCGACGGCGAGCGGGTGATGGTGAGCGAATCGGCCGCGCCCGTGCACGACCGTTTCGGCCAGGTGTGCGGCGTGGTGCTGCTGTTGCACGATGTCACCGAGTCGCAGGCACAGGCGCAGAGCCTGGCCCACCAGGCCCAGCACGACCCGCTCACCGGGCTGCCCAACCGCGTGCTGTTGCGCGACCGCCTGAGCCAGGCGCTCGCGCAGCTCGACCGCGGCTATCGCGGTGCCCTGCTCTACGTCGATCTCGATCGCTTCAAGCCGATCAACGACTCGCTCGGCCACCCGGTCGGCGATCGCGTGCTGCAGGAAATCGCCACGCGGC
>DATINB010000152.1:0-2777 GCA_035474775.1 Luteimonas sp. | reverse complement strand
GCCTTCCGGCGGGCGGCCGCCGTGTTCCGGGCGCGCGAGATCCCAGGCCCAGCGCAGCTCGCCCGTGATCGCGTCGTAGCCCTGGATGACACCCGAGGGTGCCCAGCGGCGCTGTCCGTCCAGGACCTGATGCCCGGTGACGACCACACCGCGCACGATCGTCGGCGGCGATGTGATGGAGACAAATCCCGGTGGTGTCTCCCCCATGCCGCGGGTGATGTCGACCTGCCCGTTGTCACCGAAGTCGGCGCAGGGTTTGCCGGTGGCCGCGTCGACGGCAACCAGGCGGCCGTCGAGCGTGCCTTCGATGATCCGGGTCCGGCAGGTGCGGCTGGCCGATGCCGTGGCCTGGGCTCCAGCCACGGCCGTGGTGGTGGCCGTGCGCGCAGGCACCTCCGCCGCGGCGCGGTCGTAGTACGCGACGCCGCGGCAGGCGGCGGTGTACGGGATCGACTCGTTGGCCACCTTCGGATCGAAACGCCAGAGTTCGCGCCCGCTCGCCGCATCAAGCGCGATCAGGATGTTGCGTGCGGAACACAGGTACAGCCGATCGCCCACCTTCAGCGGCGTGGTTTCCGCCCCCCAGCGCTTCTCGGGCAGGTCACCGGTCCGGTAGAGCCAGGCCCGCTCCAGCCGCTGCACGTTGTCGCGGTCGATCTGCGTCAACGGGGAGTAGCGCAGGCTGTCGTAGCCGCGACCGTAGGCGGCCCAGTCGCCGCCCGCCTGCGGGGTGAGCGTGTCCGCCATGCCACCGGCGAATGGCGCGCGCGCCAGCTGCCCGGAGCGGGTCCATCCATGCGGCGCGAATGCCAGCGCAAACGCCAGGACGAACACCACGACGCAGGCGCCGGCGAGCGCGCGCGAGACCCGGCGCGAGGGCGCGCCGGCCAGGCCCGGCAGCACCAGCGCCACGCACAGGGCCAGCAACACCATCAACCCCAGCCGCGGCACCCAGCGCCAGTAGTCGAGGCCACTTTCCCACGCCGTCCATCCCACAGTCGCCACGAGCAGCACCCAGAACACCCACGCGCCCGCGGCGCGGCTGCGCCACATCAGGGCTGCGGAGACCAGCATCGCCATGCCGGCAAGTAGGTAGTACCAGGAGCCGCCCTCGACAGCGAGCCAGCCGCCACCGGCGGCCAGTACCACGCCCACCACCGCGATCAGGACGCACAGCAGCGTCAGCGGCCATCGACGAACGTGCTCTGGTGGCGTGGACATCGGCTCGACTTCCTGTGCACTCGAGCACCGGACGCTCGCACCGCCAACGCGAGCACCACGTCAACGCAGGTGACGGATCCGCGATGAGCGCTCAGCAGCCGTCGCCGCGCAGGTTGCGGCAACACGCTGGAAGCCGCGCCATGACGGCACCAAGCTGGCCGCGCGATCGCCCCATGGCGGCAGCGCCCAGCAGCGGCCAGGAATCCAGCTCAGCTCGCTGCCGATTCTGCAGGAACGACGAAAGCACGTAGGAGTCCGTCCATCCGGATCCGGGGAATCGAAAATGCGCGCCATCTCGATGTCGCGGTCGGCGTCGAGTGGGTGGTCAAGCACTCATCCGTTCGGCCGTCTCCTCCTAGCAGTCCTTGGAGGTCGGCCCCAGCCGCGCGGACCGGATCAAGCTCTGGTAGAAGCCGACTCGGCTGCCCGGATCTCCGGTCTGATAGAAGGAGATGGTATAGAAACCGTCGGAGTGGGCGAGGGCAAAGAGAACCACATATTCGTCTGCACCCAAGCCCGAAACACGCATCACTCCAGGCTCGCCACACGAAAACCGGAATGTCTGGGCGGGCCTCAGCGCGAACGTCTCGGGTGCTCCCGTATCCGGTATCGCCTCGCGACGTGCGAACTCCGCCATCACGTCGTCCGGCGTCGGGTCCGGCCCCAGGAATCCAGGCTTGATTCCGTAGTGGGAAACGACCAACGACTCGGTTCCGAGCGGGTTCTCGGCGGAGAGGCGGTCCTCGCTTTGTTCGACCCGCCAGCCGCTTGGAATCTGCAACGAGAGACCATCCCACGACACGCGCTGGAAGCTTTGAGGCAGCGCCAGGGCGAGCACTCCGAACATGTACGTGCCCACCAGTGCGACGCCAGGAGTGATCCGGTTCACGAGGACTCCATGCGCGTTGTCTCCGCCATTTGGGGCGCACTTGAGCACCTTTGGCAAGGGAGTTCCACCTTGGTGAACGCCTCACTCGCCAAGCGGGCGGACGACGGAACCGACTTGAACTTCAGGCGCACGCTCGTCCCGCGCTGATGGCGACTTGCGGGACCCCTGTCTCAGGGACCGCCCAAGCCCGAGGCAGCGGACAACCAATGCCGCGGGGAAGTCCCGACTCTCCGTCGGAACGCCTTCGACAGCGTCGCGGCATCGCCGAACGCCAGGTCACCGGCGACCTTCTTGACCGGGTGACCGGCCAGCAGCATCGACATCGCCACGCTGAGCCGCCAGTCCAGGACGTACGCCGCAGGCGTGGTGCCGACGGCCGAGCGGAACGCGGCGGCGAACGCGCTGCGCGACATGCCGGAACAGGCGGCCATGCGCTGCAGCGACCAGTCGCCCTGCGGCGACTCATGCATCGCGATCAGCGCGCGTGCGATGCGTGGATCCGCCAGGCCCATCAGCACGCCCTGGCTGACCCCGGCCTGCGCCGGATGGTCGATGATCCATCGCAGGACCTGGACCAGGACGACTTCGAACAGGCGGGCCACCAGCAGGCGTGATCCGCAACGCGCGCGGTCCGCTTCCGAGAACAGCAGGTCGAGCGTCGGCTCGA
>DATINB010000151.1:0-3127 GCA_035474775.1 Luteimonas sp. | reverse complement strand
CTCGGCGGCCGCCGCGGTTCGCTCAACATCGACGACGAGGGCACGCCGACCCAGTGCACCACGCTGATCGAGGACGGCGTGCTCACCGGCTACATGCAGGACACCTTGAACGCGCGGCTGATGGGCGTGGCGCCGACCGGCAACGGGCGCCGCGAGTCGTTCGCGCACCTGGTGATGCCGCGCATGACCAACACCTACATGCTGGCCGGCAGGGACGACCCGCAGGACATGATCCGGTCGGTGAAGAAGGGGCTGTACGCGGTCAACTTCGGCGGCGGACAGGTCGACATCACCTCCGGCAAGTACGTGTTCTCGGCGACCGAGGCCTACCTGATCGAGGACGGCAAGGTGACCGCGCCGGTCAAGGGCGCCACGCTGATCGGCAACGGCCCGGAGACCATGCAGCGCGTGCGCATGGTCGGGCACGACATGGCGTTGGACGAAGGCGTGGGCATCTGCGGCAAGGACGGTCAGAGCGTGCCGGTCGGCGTGGGCCAGCCATCGCTGCTGATCGACGGCATCACCGTCGGCGGCACCCGCGCGTGAGTGGCCGCGTCCGGCTTGCGATCGCCGCGCCAGGCGTCGCCAACGCGTGCGACCCATGTCGTCGCCCGGGCTGCTGATGCCGTGGGGGCTCGCAGGCGTCGCGCCACCTGCGCGTGGGGTGCGCAGCGCCGGTCAGCCGTCCGTTGCGCTCCGGTTCCCGGGCACGCGTTCGGCTGCATCGCGGGCATCGCGGTCGACCTCGACATCGGCGTCGGCGTCGCTGTCGAGGTCGACGTCGGCATTGCCGTCATGGTCCATGGTCTCGCTGGCCTGCAGCAGTTCGCGCAGCGTCCGGAACAACTCGCGCTGGTTGTGCGGCGGCTTGTCGCGACGGCGCTCCTCCAGCGCGTTGCGCACCAGCTGGCGCAGCTGCTGGCGGTCCGCGCCCGGGCAGGCATCCAAGAATTCGGCCAACGCGCCGTCGCCCTCGTCGAGCAGCCGCGCGCGCCAGGCCTCCACCCGGTGCAGCAGCGCGGTGACCTGCCGCGCCGACGCGCCGCCGGCATCGATGCCGTCGCGGATGGCCTCCAGCGTGTCATCCGATTCGCGCCGGAGTTGCTTGGCGAGGAAGGCCACCTGCCGCTTGCGCGCGATGTGCGACGTGACGCGCTGGCTGTCGGCGATGTGCCCACGCACGTCCTCGGGAATCGGCAGGCGCGCCAGCCGACCCGGATCCAGCGACACCAGCTGCTGCGCGAGCACCAGCACGTCGAGGGCCTCGCGGCGTTGCTGGCTGCGGCTGGGCGCCAGGAACGCGCCGGTGTCTTCGTCCTTGCCGCGCATGCCGGCCCCTCGTCCACGTACTCGAACCCTAGGATAAGCCATTGAACGCATCCCACCCGACGCCGCTGGCGGTGCACGACGACCCCGACGCGCGCATGGCGCACCTGGCCGACATCTCGCAACGCCTGCTGGCGCGCTGCCGCGCCAACGGCGCCAGCGAGGCCGAGGTGTCGAGCTCGGAGGAGCGCGGCCTCAGCGTCAACGTGCGCATGGGCGCGGTGGAGACGGTGGAGTCCACGCATGATCGCGGCATCGCGGTGACCGTGTACTTCGACGGCCGCAAGGGCAGTGCCAGCACCGCCGACCTGCGCGACGACAGCCTGGCGGCCACCGTCGACCAGGCCTGTGCGATCGCGCGCTACACCGAGGCCGACCCGGCCGCTGGCCTCGCCGACGCCGCGCTGATGGCCAGTCCGGACGCGCGGGGTGCCTGGCCCGACTTCGACGACTGGCACCCGTGGGCGCTGGACGCCGACCGCGCGGTCGACATCGCACTGGCCTGCGAGCAGGCCGGTCGCGATGCCGACACGCGCATCGTCAACTCCGACGGCGCGTCGGTGGGCAGTGGCCACTCGCTCAGCGTGTATGCCAATTCGCATGGCTTCGTCGGCGCCGAGCGCAGCACGCAGCACAGCATCGGCTGCGCACTGATCGCCGGCCGCGGCGACGACATGGAACGCGACGGCTGGTACAGCGTCGGGCTGGCGGAGGGCGACCTCGACTCGCCGCAGTCGATCGGCCGCCGCGCCGCCGAGCGCACGCTGGCGCGGATGGCGCCGCGCTCGCTGGCCACCGGCACCTATCCGGTGCTGTTCACCGCGGAGATCGCGCGCTCGCTGATCGGCCACCTGCTGGGTGCGGTGTCCGGCGGCGCGTTGTACCGGCGCGCCAGCTTCCTGCTGGACAGCGCCGGCACGCGCCTGTTCCCGGACTGGTTCTCGATCCACGAACGGCCGTTCCTGCGCCGCGGGCTGCGATCGGCGGCGTTCGATGCCGAGGGCGTGGCCACGCGCGAATCGGCCCTGGTCGAAGGCGGGGTGCTGCAGCGTTACGTGCTGGGCAGCTATTCGGCGCGCAAGCTCGGCCTGCAGACCACCGCCAATGCCGGCGGCGTGCACAACCTGGACGTCGCCGCCAACGGCGGGGAACTCGACGCCCTGCTGCGCGGCATGGGCCGCGGCCTGCTGGTCACCGAGCTGATGGGGCAGGGCGTGAGCACCGTCACCGGCGACTATTCGCGTGGCGCCGGCGGGTTCTGGGTGGAGGACGGTGCCATCGCCTACCCGGTGTCGGGGATCACCATCGCCGGCAACCTGCGCGCGATGTTCGCGGCCGTCGAGGCGGTGGGCACCGACATTGACACGCGTTCGCACATCCGCACCGGCTCGATCCTGGTCGGCGGCATGACCGTCGCCGGCAGCTGACGTATGCTGCGCGCACCAGGGGTGGTCCAGTTCACGTCGGCGGGTGCCGGCACAGGGGAAACACAATGCAGGACGAAAACGACACCGTCGCGCCGGCCGTGACCAACACCAGCGGAATCGCCGCCGACCAGCGCCAGTGGGCGATGTTCGCGCACCTGTCCGCGCTGCTCGGGGGCATCATCACCGCGGGTTGGGCCGGCAGCATCGGCTGCTTCATCGGGCCGCTGGTGATCTGGATGGTCAAGAAGGACACCATGCCCTTCGTGGACGACCAGGCCAAGGAGGCGCTGAACTTCAACATCACGGTGGCGATCGTGTTCTTCGCCCTGTTCGTGCTGACCATCATCACCCTGGGCCTGGGTGCGCTGATCAGC
>DATINB010000150.1:0-1600 GCA_035474775.1 Luteimonas sp. | reverse complement strand
TGGGTCGCGGCGGTCTGCTGGGCGATCTGCGCCTGCGCCGATCCCACCTGGGCCTGCGCCTGGTCGCGGGCCGCGCGCGCCAGATCGATGTCGCTGCGTGCCACCAGCTGGCGCGTACCGAGATCCTGCTTGCGCTGGAAGTCCAGCTCCGCGTTGCGCAGCGTGGCCTGCGCCTGCCGCAGCGCAGCCTGCGCGGCCGCCACCTGGGCGTTGCCCTGGGTGATCTGCGCGTCGTAGGTGCTGGGGTCGATGCGTGCGATCACCTGGCCACGCGCCACCGGATCGTTGAAGTCGACCAGTACGTCGGTCACCTGGCCCGAGACCTGGCTACCGACGATCACCGTCGAGATCGCGCTGAGCGTGCCGGTGGCGGAAATGGCCACGCGGATCTCGCCGCGGCCCACCGGCGTGGTGCGGTAGGCCGCCTCGGCGTCCGCGGCATCATGCCGGCTCCAGTACCAGAGACCTGCGGCCAGCACCGCCAGCACGACGAGCAGCACGGCGGAACGTCGGCCACGGCGGGGCTTGCTGGACGGCTTGCTCATGCGATCGGTGGACCTGCGGCGGGGGCACGAAGGCTAACGCGCGAGCGGCCCGGCAGTTGACCGGGCGCGCGGGATCGTTCAGCCGGCGCCGGTCGCGGGCACGGGTCCGAAGGCAATGGTGGCGATGGTGCCGCGGCCCGGCGCGCTCTGCAGCGTGACCGGCCAGCCGACCCGTTCGCCCAGCCGGCGCACGATCGACAGGCCCATGCCCTTGCCGCTGGGGCTGAACTGGTCGGCCCGGTAGAAGGGATCGTAGACGCGCTCCAGGGTTTCCGCGCTCATGCCGATCCCGGTGTCGTGGACCGAAATATGATCGGGCTCCACGCGGACTTCGATATGCCCCTGCTCGGTGAAGGTGCAGGCATTGCTCAGCAGGTTGTCGAGCATCACCGAGAGGACCCGCGGCGAGGCCTTGAGGCGCGGCTGCGCCGCTGCCACGACCTCCAGCGTGACCGGCCTGCCGTCCAGCATCGGGCGTGCCTTGTCGACCGCCTCGTGGACCAGCTGGCCGACGTCGAACTCCTCGACCTGCGGCGCGACGTCGACGTCGCGGGCGAGGATCAGGAACGCGTCGATGACCGCTTCCATGTCCTGTCCTGCGCGCTGGATCCGCTGCAGCGAGCGGTGCATCCGTGGCGGCGTGTCGGGGTCGGAACGCATCATGTCGCTGGCGACGCGGATCACCGTCAGCGGGGTGCGCAGCTCATGGCTGGCATCGCGGGTGAAGTCGCGCTCGCGCTGCACGAACTGCTGGGTGCGGATCGCCAGTTCGCGCAGGGCGCTGCGCAATTGCGCGACTTCGGAACCGGCCGCATCGCGCGCCGCCTCGCCTTCGATCGCGCTCACATCCGGCGCGCGCGGGTCCCACTTCGAGACTTCGCGCGCCAGCCGGTTGACCGGGCTCACCAGCCGCTTGGAACTGCGGTAGCTCAGCCAGCTGATCATGCTGATCGCCAGCACGGCCATCAGCATCGAGACGAGGCTGGTCCAGGCGACGACCCGCTCCACCAGCCGGAACGACATCCGCAGGTACAGCGTCCCCTGCGGTCGCGTGT
>DATINB010000149.1:0-3357 GCA_035474775.1 Luteimonas sp. | reverse complement strand
GCCGAGCAGGGCCAGCGCGTCGATGACGCCGGTGAATCCGTCCAGGGTCTTCGAGGCCTCGCCGGCCGCGATCACATGCGACGCCAGCACCAGGTCCGGGCGGGCAGCCTGCAACGCGTCGCACAGGGGCTGCAGGTACGGCGGCGCGACCCGGTCGTCGCTCACCACCAGCGCCTGCCGTCCGCGCACGTGCGCAGCGAGCGCCGCGCCGTCGGACAGCAGGCCGTGGCCGATGGTGATCCGGTAGGGCCGGGCCCCGGCGACCTCGATGCTGTGCGGCTGGGTCATGGCGATGGGTCCGCGGTGCGCTGCCAGAGGCGTTCCAGCTGCTGGCCGAGCTGGGCGGCCGCATCCGCGGCCGGCTGGTTGCCGGTCTCGAAGCGCAGGTCGGCGACGGCAGCGTAGAGCGGGTCGCGCACCGCGGCCAGCGCCCGCAGCGCCGCCGGGCGGTCGCCGACGGCGAGCAGCGGGCGGCGATGGTCACGCACCAGCCGTTGCAGCTGCTGGGCCACGTCGGCATGCAGGTGGACCACGAAGCCGCGAGCGGCCAGGCCTGCGCGCGTCTCCGCATCCAGCACCGCACCGCCGCCGGTGGCCACCACGGTGCCGTGCGCGGCCATCAGCGTGGCGAGCACCGAGCGTTCGCGGGCGCGGAACCCGGCTTCGCCCTCGCACGCGAAGATGGTCGGGATGTCGACGCCGGTGAGGCGCTCGACCTCATGGTCGGCGTCCACGAAGGTCAGCCCGAGGCGCGCGGCGAGGCGACGCCCGATCGACGACTTGCCGGCGCCCATCGGCCCGACCAGCACCAGGTTGGGGGCGGGGTTCACGGGCCGGGCACGCCGGCGCCGGGAGAGCGCCGGCCGTTCCGGTCAGCGTGGCGTGCGCGCGGCATCGAGCTGGATGGTCCGCTGGGCGATCGCCGGCAAGCTGCGCAGCGCCTGACGGCTGGTGCGTTCGAAGAACTGCACGAAGCGCTCGACCTGCACGCGCGACATCGCCGTGCGCCCGGGATTGGCGGCCTGCAGCGTGCATTCCTGCTGCCAGCGCCAGCCCGGCACCACCTCGAACCCCGGGCCCTGCAGGAACAGCAGCCGGTCGATGCGCTGCCACAGCGGCGGGTAGTCCCGTGCCAGGGCATCGTTGCAGAAGCGCCGCCAGATGCCCCCCGCGTCCTCGTCGCGCTCCAGCGCGTTCACCGGGTCGAGCAGCGCGGTCGCGGCTTCCGCGGGCGTCGACAGGAACCACCCCTCCAGGATCACCAGCGCCGGCCCCTGCGCGCGGCCGGGCACGCGCGGCCAGTCCACGCGCGGCAGCTGGCGGTCGGCGATCTTGTCGAAGCGCGGCAACGTCGTGTCGCGGCCGGCCACCAGGGCATCGACGGTGGCGCAGGCCAGGGCCACGTCGTGGGTGCCCGGCGGGCCGCGCGTGGCCAGCAGCGGATGCACGTCCCGCGCCAGGGCCAGTCGCGCCGGCTGGTCGAGATACACGTCGTCGATGGACACCACCACCGCATCGCGGCCGCGCCGCCGCGCCGCCGCGGCGAGCTGCGTGGCCAGCGTCGACTTGCCGGTGCCCTGCAGCCCCACGATGCCGTACACGCGCGCGCCGGACGACAGTGCGTCGTCCAGCACGTCCGCGACGAACGCCGGTGCATAGCCCGTCGTGGCAGGGGCACCGGCGTCGGCGGAGGGGGGGGTCACGGGCATGGGCGGCAACCTTAGCGCAGCGGCCCGGCGGGCGCTGGGGCTGCGCTAGAGTGTCCCGATGACCGACCTGCATGCCGAAGCCCTGGCCACCTTCGCGCGCCTCTACGACGAGGCCGACGCCGCCGGCGAGCCTGACCGCACCGCGATGGTGGTGGCGACCTCGACGCTCGATGGGCGCCCCTCGGCGCGGATGGTGCTGCTGAAGCGGTTCGATGCCCGCGGGCTGGTCTTCTACACCCACCTGGACGGCCGCAAGGGTCGCGAACTGCAGGCCAACCCGCAGGCCGCACTGCTGTTCCACTGGCCGCGCATCGGTCACGGCGTGCAGGTGCGCTTCGAAGGCACCGTGGCCTGCGTGGACGACGCCGAGGCCGATGCCTATTTCGCCTCGCGCCCACGCGCCAGCCAGCTCGGCGCCTGGGCGTCGCGACAGTCGGAGACCCTGTCGTCGCGCGGCGAGTTCGATGCCCGCTTCGATGCCGTCGAGCGGCAGTTGGAGGGACAGCCGGTGGCGCGTCCGCCGCGCTGGACCGGGCTGCGCGTGGTGCCGTCGCGGATCGAGTTCTGGTACGGCGCCGAGTTCCGCCTGCACGAGCGCCGCGTGTACGAGCAGGGCGAGGCCGGCGGCTGGCAGGTGCGGATGCTGTATCCGTGAGCGTCCCCGGGCGTCGTTGGGGCGGCACGTCGTGACCCGTGGCCCGCAGCGCATCGTCTGCCTGACCGAAGAGCCCACCGAGACGCTGTATGCGCTGGGCGAGGAGGCGCGCATCGTCGGGATCAGCGGCTTCACCGTGCGCCCGCCCCGGGCGCGTCGGGAGAAGCCGAAGGTGAGTGCGTTCACCAGCGCGAAGATCGAGGCGATCCTGGCGTTGCGGCCGGACCTGGCCATCGGCTTCTCGGACATCCAGGCCGACATCGCGGCGGAACTGATCCGCCACGGCGTCGAAGTCTGGATCAGCAACCACCGCAGCGTCGAGGGCATCCTGGACTACGTGCGCCGCCTGGGCGCACTGGTGGGCGCCGCTGCGCGTGCCGACGCCTATGCCGACGGCCTGTCCCACGGCCTCGCCGCCATCGAGCGGGTCGCACGCGCCCTGCCGCGGCGTCCGCGCGTGTATTTCGAGGAATGGGACGAGCCCCCGATCACCGGCATCCGCTGGGTGGCCGAACTGCTGCGCATCGCCGGCGGCGACGACATCTTCCCCGAACGCGCGCTGGAGCCGCTGGCGCGCCAGCGCATCCTGGCGGATCCGTCGGAGGTGGTGCACCGCGCGCCCGACATCATCATCGGATCGTGGTGCGGGAAGAAGTTCCGTCCGGATCGCGTGGCCGCGCGTCCCGGCTGGGACGCCATTCCCGCGGTGCGCGATGGCGAGCTGCACGAGATCAAGTCGCCGTTGATCCTGCAGCCGGGACCGGCCGCGCTGACCGACGGGGTGGCGGCGATGGCGGCCATCGTCTCGCGCTGGTCACGGCGCGCGCACGCATCCGGCCAGCCTCGAAGCCCGCTCAGTCCCGCGGGAAATCCCGGTTGAAGCGCAGCACCGCGCGCGGGTGGGCCTCGGCATCGACCACGATCTCAAAAGCCAGCGTCTCCGGTCGCGACAGCCGCACGGTGCCCACGTAATCGATGAATCCGCCACTGCGC
>DATINB010000148.1:0-3083 GCA_035474775.1 Luteimonas sp. | reverse complement strand
TGGCATGGCAGCCTCCGTGCAGCCTGCGCGACCTGCACGGGCGGCGGGGTGCACCACGCCACGCAGGACGCCGGCCGCACCGTTCGTGCTTGCAGCGCTGCTTGCGCTGGCATCGTTTTCCGCGATCGCGCAGGACATGCTGATCCGCAACGCCACGGTGCATACCGCCACCGTGCGCGGCACGCTGCAGAACGCCGACGTGCTGGTGCGCGGCGGCCGCATCTTCGCAGTGGGCTTCGGCATCGACGCGGGCGGTGCGGCGGTGGTCGACGCCGGCGGCAAGCCGCTGACGCCGGCCCTGTTCGGCGGCATCACCGGCATCGGCATCGAGGAGGTGTCCGGCGAGGACGCCACCACCGACAACGCGCTGGCACTGGGCGCGACCGCCAAGGACATGATGGTGCGGCCGGAGTTCGACGTGACCCTCGCCTACAACCCGGATTCGCTGCTGGTGCCGGTGTCGCGGGTGGAGGGCATCGGGTTCACCCTGCTGGGTGCATCGGCCACCGCCGGCGGTTCGATCATCGGCGGCCAGGGTGCGGCCATGCGCCTCGACGGCGGCGACCTGCCAGCCGGGCCGAAACTGCTGTTCGTGCAGCTGGGCGGCGGCTCGGCGGCCAACCTGAGCGGCAACACGCGTGCTGCGCAATGGATGCTGCTCGACCAGCTCATCGACGAGCTGCGCGGGCGCGTGCCGCAGGGTTCGGCGATGGCACTGCTGACGCCGGCCGGGCGCCAGGCGCTCACGCGCTACGTCTACGGCGGCGGCCGCATCGTGGTCGGCATCAACCGCGCGTCCGACATCCGCCAGCTGCTGCGCTGGTCGAAGCGGCACGGCGTCCGCATGGCGATCAGCGGCGGCGCGGAAGCCTGGAAGGTGGCCGATGCACTGGCGGCAGCGAAGGTGCCGGTGTTCGTCGACCCGCTGGCCAACCTGCCAGCGGATTTCGACCAGCTGGGCGCCACCATGGAAAACGCCGCGCGGTTGCAGGCGGCGGGCGTCGACGTGGCGTTCTCGCAATCGGGCGACGCCTCGCACAACGCGCGCAAGGTGCGCCAGCTGGCCGGCAATGCCGTCGCCAACGGCCTGCCCTGGGACGCCGGCCTGGCCGGGCTGACCCGCGTGCCCGCGCAGGTGCTGGGCGTGGCCGACCAGCTGGGCACCATCGCACCCGGCCTGCGTGCCGACCTGGTGCTGTGGGACGGCGACCCGCTCGACGTGGCCAGCCTGGCGCGCCAGGTGTGGCTGGATGGCCGCGCCATCCCGATGCGCTCGCGCCAGACCGACCTGCGCGACCGCTACCTGCGCACGCAACCCGACCCCGCGCAGGGCGACCTGCCACGCGCGTACCCGGCGCCGCCCGCGCGCTGAGGGCACCCGTGCTTCAGGGGCACCGCAAGGCCTCGGTGCCAACCGCTTCGGTCTTCCTCGGGGCACCGGCGAAGTCTCCGACAGCACACGCCCACCACTGCATGACTGCAGGATGCACGCCCATCGCGACGCCCCCCAACGGTGCGCTTGTTACCCTGCATGCGCCTCCGACGCGCTCCGTTGCGGCTGGCGGCTTCCTCCACTTCCACGGGACTCCCATGGCCACGCGCTACTACATCAGCCTCAAGGACCCGGTGCGCACGCGTGCGTCGGGCGATTTCGCGTTCACCTCGCAGGGTGCCGAAGGCTTCGCGTCCGAACTGCAGGACGCGCTGCGCGGCACCGGCCTGTTCGAGCGCTGGCGCGCCACGCAGGAAGACCCCGATGCCGTGGACCAGGCGCTGGCCGCCACCGACCCCGGCGCCACGGTCAGCGGCCGCCAGGATGACCTGCACATCGACCTGATCGCGGTGACGTCGCTGCCGGGTTCGGTGTTCAAGCATCGCCTGCGCCTGCTGGCGGGCAGCAGCTGGGAGCTGCGCGACGTTTCGGCCGCCTGATCCCGCCGCGGGGCCCATGCTGCTGGCGTGGAGCGGCGGCAAAGACGCGGCCTGGGCGCTGCACGTCGTGCGCGAAGCGGGCTGCGAGGTCGTCGCACTGCTGACGACGCTCGACCACCGGGATTCGGTCTCCGCGATGCAGGGCGTGCCGCTTGAGATCCTCCGCGCGCAGGCGGCCCTTGCCGGCCTGCCGCTGCTGGAGTCGTGGCAGCCGCACGCGGCGGACAACACCACCCATGTGCAATGCCTCGCGGCGACGCTCGCCATCGCACGCACGCGGTGGCCGGCCTTGCGTGCGATCGCCTTCGGCGACCTCGCGCTGGAGGACATCCGTGACTGGCGCGAGGCGACCTGTGCGGCACTGGGTTGGCAGGCGCACTTTCCATCGTTCGGACGCGACACCGCGACGTTGGCGGCGGAGATGGTGGGCGCGGGCATGGTGGCGCAGGTGTGCTGCGTGGATACCGACCAGCTCGGTCGACGCTGGCTGGGCCACCCGTACGACGCAGGGCTGCTGGCAACCCTGCCCGAAGGCGTGGACCGCTGCGGCGAGCGCGGCGAGTTCCACACCTGCATAACCGCCGGGCCGATGTTCGACGGATCACTCGTGGTCGAGGGCACGCCGGCCGCGGGCAACGACCGCTTCGCACGCATGGCGCTGCGCCTGCGCGCTGGCTGACGCCGCGCGGCAGCGGCGCGCGCCACGGCGCGCACGCGCAGTCACGACACGATGCC
Organism: Luteimonas sp.; assembly: GCA_035474775.1. Lineage (GTDB taxonomy): Bacteria > Pseudomonadota > Gammaproteobacteria > Xanthomonadales > Xanthomonadaceae > Luteimonas. The sequence continues at coordinate 416 of DATINB010000148.1, read as the reverse complement.
TCAGGCGTGCAGCGCCTTCGCGTGGTGCGCCAGGTGCTCGCCGATGAAGCTGGCGATGAAGTAGTAGCTGTGGTCGTAACCGGGCTGCATGCGCAGCTCGAGCGGATGGCCCGCGGCGGCACATGCGGCCTGCAGGCGCTGCGGCTGCAGCTGCGTGTCGAGGAACTCGTCGGCATCGCCCTGGTCGACCAGCATGGGCAGGCGCTCGCGCGCGTCCGCGACCAGCACCGAGGCGTCCCATGCGCGCCACGCCTCGCGGTCGTCGCCGAGGTACGCGCCGAAGGCCTTCTCGCCCCACGGCACGCTGGCCGGCGCGACGATCGGCGCGAACGCCGACACGCTGCGGTAGCGCCCCGGATTCTTCAGCGCGATGACCAGTGCGCCGTGCCCACCCATCGAATGCCCGCTGATGGCGC
>DATINB010000147.1:0-7656 GCA_035474775.1 Luteimonas sp. | reverse complement strand
GCCGGCGCCGCGTTCGGCGCGCGTTCGACGGTGCCGACGCGGTCGCCGCTGTTCTACCTGCACTGGATCCTGTCGGCCGGTGCGCGCGTGGAGATGCCGGTCGACCAGCCCGAACGCGCGGCCTACGTCGCCTCGGGACTGGTCGAGGTCGGGGCGACGCGGGTGGCGGCAGGGCAGATGGCGGTGTTCGCGCCCGGCAGCACACCGGTGCTGACCGCACTGCAACCTTCCGTGGTGATGGCGCTCGGCGGCGAACCGGTCGGCCCACGCTACATCGACTGGAACTTCGTGTCCTCGAGCCGGGAACGCATCGAACAGGCCAAGGCCGACTGGCGCGCGCAGCGCATGAAGCTGCCCGACTTCGACGATGCCGAGTTCATCCCGCTGCCGCCCGAACCCGGCACGCCGCCGAACCCGATGTCGTGATGCAGGGTGTTCAGCGTTGCGCTGAAGCGCCCTGCTCGCGCGCCATGGCGCGCCAGCCGATGTCGGTGCGGTGGAACTCGCCGGGCCAGGAGATGCCGGCAACCTGCGCATAGGCCCGCTGCTGCGCCTCCGCCACGGTGTCGCCGAGCGCGCACACGCACAGCACGCGGCCGCCGGCGGTCACCGCCACGCCATCCTGCTGCCGCGTGCCGGCGTGGAAGACCTTGCAGTTGGCCATGTCGGGCACGTCCCAGCTGTTGATGACGTCCCCGAACCGCGGCGTGCCGGGATAGCCGCCGGCGGCCATCACCACGCCGAGCGCCGGCCGTGGATCCCATTGCGCCTGGACACCGTCGAGGTCGCCGTCGACGGCGGCCTCCAGGAGATCGAGCAGGTCGGACTGCAGGCGCAGCATGACCGGCTGCGTTTCCGGGTCGCCGAAGCGCACGTTGAACTCGATCACCCGTGCGGCGCCCTGTGCGTCGATCATCAGCCCGGCATAGAGGAACCCGGTGAACGGGATGCCGTCCGCGGCCATGCCGCGCACCGTGGGCTCGACGATCTCGCGCATCACCCGTTCGTGCACCGCGGCGGTCACCACCGGCGCCGGCGAGTAGGCGCCCATGCCGCCGGTATTGGGACCGGTATCGCCGTCGCCGACGCGCTTGTGGTCCTGCGACGTCGCCATCGGCAATGGGGTGCGGCCGTCGACGATCGAGATGAAGCTGGCTTCCTCGCCGTCGAGGAACTCTTCGATGACCACCCGCGAGCCGGCGTCGCCGAAGGCGTTTCCGGACAGCATGTCGGTGATCGCGGCTTCCGCCTCGGCCAGCGTCGTCGCCACGATCACGCCCTTGCCGGCCGCCAGTCCGTCGGCCTTGACCACGATCGGCGCGCCGACGCGGCGGACATGCGCGAGCGCGGCGTCGAGATCCACGTGCACGGCGTAGTGCGCGGTGGGGATCCCGTGGCGCGCGAGGAAATCCTTGGCGAACGCCTTGCTGCCTTCGAGCTGCGCCGCCGCCGCGGTCGGCCCGAAGATGCGCAGGCCTTCGGCACGGAAGCGGTCGACGATGCCCGCCACCAGCGGTGCCTCCGGACCGACCACGGTCAGCGCCACGCCCTCCGCGCGCACCAGCGCCAGCAATGCATCGATGTCCGTGGCCGCCACGTCCACATTGCGGCAGCCGGGCTCTCTGGCGGTGCCCGCGTTGCCTGGCGCGACCAGCACCTCGCCGACCCGTGGCGACTGCGCGAGTTTCCAGGCCAGCGCGTGCTCGCGGCCGCCGCCGCCGATGAGCAGCAGCTTCATGGCCGGCTGGCGCCCGGAGCCTGGCGCGGATGGCGGCGCGCGGTCAATGGCGGAAGTGACGCACGCCGGTGAACACCATCGCGATGCCATGCTCGTCGGCGGCGGCCACCACCTCGCCGTCGCGCATCGAGCCACCCGGCTGGATCACCGCGCGGATGCCGGCGGCGGCGGCGGCGTCGATGCCGTCGCGGAACGGGAAGAACGCATCCGACGCCATCGCCGAGCCGGGCACCGACAGCCGCGCCTCCTCGGCCTTGAGCGCGGCGATCTTGGCCGACACCACGCGGCTCATCTGCCCGGCGCCGATGCCGATGGTGCGCAGGTCGCGCGCATAGACGATGGCGTTGGACTTCACGTACTTGGCCACCCGCCAGGCGAACAGCAGGTCGTCGAATTCCTGGGCCGTGGGCTCGCGGCGGCTGGCCACGGTGAGGTCGCCGCGGGTCACCAGCCGGTTGTCGGCGCTCTGCACCAGCAGCCCGGAGCCGACCCGGCGCACGTCGTAGGCGTTGTGCCCGTCGCCATGCGCGATCCGCAGCACGCGCACGTTGCCCTTCTTCGCGCAGGCCTCCAGTGCGCCGGCGTCGTAATCGGGCGCGATCAGCACCTCGACGAACTGCCGCGCCAGGATCGCCCGCGCGGTGGCCGCATCCAGCGCGGTGTTGAACGCCAGGATGCCGCCGAACGCCGAGGTGGGATCGGTGGCATAGGCAAGCTCGTAGGCGTCGCCACAGGCGGCGCCCTGCGCCACGCCGCAGGGGTTGGCGTGCTTGACGATCACGCACGCGGGCTGCTCGAACTGCCGGACGCATTCCCACGCGGCGTCGGCATCGGCCAGGTTGTTGAAGCTGAGCGCCTTGCCCTGCAACTGGGCGAAGGTGGCCAGCGTCCCGGCCAGCGGCGCCAGGTCGCGATAGAACGCGCCCTGCTGGTGCGGATTCTCGCCGTAGCGCAGGTCCATGACCTTGGCGAAGCTGCCGTTGTGCTGGCCGGGGAATTCGTTGCGCACGCCGTCGTCGCCGATCGACGACAGCACGTCGCTGATGCAGGCGTCGTAGCGCGAGACGCGGTTGAACGCCTCCACCGCGAGCGCGAAGCGCGTCTTCGCCGACAGCGTGCCGTCCTGCGCAGCGAGTTCGTCGAGCAGGCCGCGGTACTGCGCCGGATCGGAGGCCACCGCCACGTGCGCGAAGTTCTTCGCCGCTGCGCGCAGCATCGCCGGGCCGCCGATGTCGATGTTCTCGACGATGTCGTCGAAGCCGCTGGCCGGGTCGGCCGACACCCGTTCGAACGGGTAGAGGTTCAGCACCAGCAGGTCGATGGCCACGATGCCGTGCTCGGCCATGACCGCATCGTCGGTACCCCGCCGGCCCAGCAGGGCGCCATGGATGGCCGGGTGCAGGGTCTTGACGCGCCCGTCCATGATTTCCGGGAAACCGGTGACCTCGGCCACGTCGCGGACCGCGAGTCCCGCGTCGCGCAGCGCGGCCGCGGTGCCGCCGGTGGACAGGAGTTCCACGCCGCGTGCGGCCAGCGCCCTCGCGACGTCGACCAGGCCGGTCTTGTCGGACACCGACAGCAGCGCGCGACGGATGGGCAGTCGGTCGGAATTCATGCGTGCGCGGGCTCGTGGCGGCTGGCGATTATAGCGGCGGCCCGGCGCCGGCCCCGCACCGGCGCGCCGCCGCCGGGGCGTTCCGATCAGCCGCGGCCGGTCGTCCCGATGCGGTAGTCGCGCAGCTTGCGACGCAGCGTGGCGCGATGCAGGCCCAGCAGGGCGGCGGCGCGGCTCTGGTTGCCGTCGCAGTGATCCAGCACTTCGAGGAACAGCGGGATCTCGAGCTCGCGCAGGGCGATGGCGTACAGGTTGTCGGCGTCGCTCCCGTCGAGGTCGCCCAGGTACCGGCGCACCGACGCCGCCACGTGGGCACGCAACGGCACCGAACTGCCGGGTGGCTGGAAGGGGTCGGCATCCATGCGGAGTCCTGCGTCGGGTGCGTGCGTGGCACGGCGGGCGGGAAGTCTAGCGCCCGTCCGGGCAGGCGTGACGCGCTCAGCGGAACTCGAACGCAAAGGCCACCACGCGCGGCGCGGGCTCCACCACGTCGAGCCTGATGATCGCGGTCCTGCCGCTGGCCAGGCCGCCAGCGGGCGGCCTGGCGCGCAGGTATTCGGCTGGTGCGAAGGCCCGTGCGCCCACTTCCCGACCGTCCACGTCGGACAGCGTCAGCACCACGCGCGGCCAACGCTGCGCCCATCGCGCATCGTTGCGGAAGCTCGCGGTGACGCGCAGCGCCCCCGGCAGGGTGGGGTGCGCGCGCACGTCCCGGTCGACCAGCACCAGTGCGGACGGTTCGTGCCAGGGCGCAACGGTGCATCGCCACAGCGCGCAGGCCTGCAGCACCAGCGGACGCCAACGGGGATCGGCGGCCAGTCGGTCGCGGTCGGCCAGTACCCACTGCAGGGCCAGCGCAAGCAGCAATGCCGCGGCGGCGGAGGGCAGCAGCCAGCCGCGCGCTTCCGACGCTCCGCTGCGGCGCGGCACGAAGCTGGGAGCTGACATGTCGATGCCGGGGGTCGGCGCATCGGATGGGTGCGCATCGGCTGCGAGGGCACCGCGCGTCCGGGGTGGCGCGGCGGCGGGCTCGGATGCCGGCGCCGGGTCGCGTCCGTGGGCCGCGCCGTCCGGGAGCGGATCCGGCGCGGGAGGTCGCGTGGACGGAGGGGCTACGGGCGCGGCGTCGTTCGCGGCGTCGGGTGCACCCTGCGGCTGCGGCTCGACGCGGTCGGCCAGCGGCAAGGCGTCGGCCCCCGGCAATGCGACGGGAGGCACCTCCGGTGGCGATGGGGCGGGCGGCTGTGCGGGCGGCGGTGCGCCCGGCGCCTGCGGGGCGGAGCCGATGGCGGGCGGTGATGCAGGGGCTGCGGGCGGGCTGCGACGCAACAGGGCGGCCAGCACGGGGACGCGCCGCGCCGCCGGCCGCCCGTCGACCCGTGGTGGGCCCTCGACCTGCGGTGGCGACGCCTCGGTTGCCTGCTCGCCCGGTTCGACCACTGCCGGGACCTGCGGCGTCTGCGCACCCGGTGCCCCGCCATCGCCCACGGCCGCATGCGCGGGCGTGCCGTCCGGCATGCCCGGAGCGGACGACCTGTCCGCTGGTTCCCCGTCGGGTGCAGACGGCGCAGGGAGGCCCGCGGGCGACACGTCCGCAGGCGGCCCATCGGCACCCTGCAGCTCGGGCGTCGCCGGTTCGCCCGTGGCCGCGGGGGGCGGTGCGCGCAGCGCCGCGGCGCAGCGCGGGCACTGTGGCGGTGGCTCGTCCGTGGCCGGGTTGGTGGCGACCAGCGCGTGGCAATACGGGCAGTTGATGAACATGCGCGCTATTCAAGCATGACCGGGCGCGGTGCTTGCGCCGGTCAGCGACGGACGCCGTCGATGCGGACCCAGTCACCGTCGACGGTGACCTGCAACGCCTCGAACCAGGTTGCGTAGCGCGCCAGCAGCTCCGCTTCCTGGCCCACCAGGATGCCGGACAGCGCAATCCGGCCGGAAGGTGCGACCGACGCGGCCAACCGGTCCGCCAGCGCATCCAGCGCGGATGCCAGGATGTTGGCCACCACCACCGGGTACGCCGCACGCGGGGCATCGTCCGGCAGGTAGGCCGAGAGACGGCGATCCACGCCGTTGCGCAGCGCATTGTCGCGCGTTGCCAGCAGCGCCTGCGGATCGTTGTCGACGGCGTCCACGGCGTCCGCACCCAGCTTCAGCGCCGCCAGCGCCAGCACGCCGCTGCCACTGCCGTAATCGAGCACGCGTCGACCATCGAGCACGCCCTCGCCGGACAGCGCGTCGAGCCAGCGCAGGCACAGCGCGGTGGTGGGGTGGGTTCCGGAGCCGAATGCCAGCCCGGGATCGAGGCGCACGACCGCCGCCTCGCCGGTTTCGGCATCCGCCGGCAACGGGTGGTTCCAGGGCACGATCCAGGTGCGTGCACCAAAACGCAGCGGCACGTACTGGTCCATCCAGGCGCGCTCCCAGTCCTCGTCATCCACGCGACGGAAGCCGACGCGCGCCCAGTCCAGGCCGGGATCGCCGTGTTCGAGGGCTTCGAGGAGCCGCAGGGGATCGTCATCGGCGTCGAACAGCGCGAGCAGGACTAGTGCATGCCAGAGCGGCGTTTCGCCCACGCCGGGTTCGAGGATGGCGCGTTCCTCACGCGTGCCGGCTTCGGCGTCCAGCATCGTCACCGACAGGGCGCCTGCGGCGTCCAGCGCCTGCTCGAAACGCGGCAGCTCGGCTTCCCGGCACCGCAGCGACAGCTCGAGGAATGGCATGGCAGGCACCGGCACGAGGGCCGTGCATGGTATCCGCTGACCGCAGTTTGGCGACTTCGTCACGGCCGCGCGGCAATGCTCGGAGCGCGCACTCCGCGCGTCATTGCAAGAGGCCTTCACCGATGAACCCGATTTGTTCCATGCTCGCCGTCACCGCGTTCGCAGGACTGATGACCGCATCCCCGGTACGCGCCAACGACTGGTCGAATGCCATCGACGTCTGCCAGGCCGCGTTGCCCTCGTCCGAGGCCGACCTGCGCAAACGCCCGCTCGGCATCATCAACGAAGGCACCGCCACGCACTTCGTCAGCTGCTCGCTGCGCGCCCCCCTGGGCCAGCTTGACGGCGGCGGCGTCGATGTCTCGCAGATCATCCTGCTGCTGACCAACCGCGCCAGCGCGGCGCAACCGGTCGCGTGCACCCTGGTCGATGGCGTGGCCGCTCCGTTCCCCAGCTTCCCGGCCATCTACCTGCCGAAGACGGTCGACATCCAGCCGAACGGGTTCGCGGTGATCAACTGGTTCGACTTCGAGACCACGGCCGGCCGCTACCGCCTGCCCAACCTCAGCTGTGCACTGCCGCCGGGTGCGGAGATCAACATCGTGCAGATGAACACCGTCGCGGCGGAGGCCTGACCCGCGCGCGTTGCCCCAAGCAAATGGCCGCCATCACGGCGGCCATTGCTGTTCACGGCATCTGGAAGACCGGCCCGGCGCGTGGCGCCGGGCGCGGTGGGGCGGTCAGCGACCCGGGACGTAGGTCGCCACGTCGAACGTCCGCGGCACGGGCGCATTGTCGGCATGCAGGGTCGCCACGCCGCGGACCGGTGGACGCGGCGACAGCACCGTGAACGAATACAGCTCGCCCCAGCCGAGCGAGTGCGCGGCCTCGGCATCGGTCCAGCGGATCCCGGTGGCGTCGCTGGCATGGCTCCAGTCGTTGCCGGCGACCAGGTCGCCGTCGCGGAACACCGGCGAGGTGGCCGCGGCGCCGCTGGCGGTGGCCAGGCTGAACCCGTCGAAGCCCTGGGTGCTGACCACGCGCAGGTTGGGCTCGGAGCCCGACGTCTCGGCGAAGGCGAACTCGAAGTTCATCACCGCGTAGTCGTAGCGCCACAGCGACGATCCGGCCACGCGCGAGACCTTGACCGCCACCTTGGCGCGTGCACCGTCGGAGACCAGTTCCTGGATCATCTTCGGCGTCCGCGTGAGGCGCGGATTGCGCGGGTTGCCCGTGCTGTCGCCGGCGCCGAACCAGCGGTCGATCGCCGAGCCCAGCCGCTCGTTGCCCGAGTTCACGTCCCAGACGCCGCTGTAGGTCTGCGTGGTGGTCAGCGTGGACATCGAGTTGTAGATGTTGATGTCCTGGCGCGCCAGGTACCAGGACTCGTACATCCAGGTCGCGCCCGGGTTGTGCGTGGAGGCGATCTGCGATTCGTCGACGACCAGCCGCTGCCAGTAGTTGTCGCCGGGGCCGTTGTTCATGACGCCGTCGCAGTTGGTGTCGAAGGTCGAGCCGCAGCGGCCCCACTGCCCGGTCGACGGCAGGATCTCGCTGCGCGGGGACAGGCCCTGGGTGTAGTC
>DATINB010000146.1:0-2041 GCA_035474775.1 Luteimonas sp. | reverse complement strand
CGACCTGCGCATCCGGATGCGCTACCGCGTGAGCACGCAGTTCAACTGGTATGTCGTCCCGATTGCCGATGCCCTGTTCGGCAACTTCGAGGAAACCATCCTGGGCTTCTATCGCAAGCGGAGTGAATCGGCCTGAGGTGTGTCGCGTGCACGATCAGCAAGTGCCTGATGGTGGGCGACCTGACAACCGGTTACATCGTCGTGCCGCACTGCCCGCGGCTTCAAGCAGAGATCGAACGACGTTGCCAACCGACGGAATCAATCCGCCCGCACGAGCACCATCACGTCGCGTTCCTCGCCATCGCGGCTTGCGTAGACCTCGTCACGCACCAGCCTGCCCTGCGCGTCGAGCGCCAGCGACAGGCGGACCAGGTGGGACGCGCCCGGGTCCGGCAGGTTGGTGGCATCGATGAACGCGAAGGCGATGGGGTCCGGGCCGCCGGACACGGCCGGGTTCCAGGCCAGCCGAGGCTGGTTGCCCTGCGCGCAGTAGTGCGTCGCGAGGATGCGGCCGCCGTCACGGTGGAACAGCGTCCGCGTGGTGTCACCGGCCGGGTCGCCGTAGCGCTCCTCCAGGGCGCTCCCGCGCGAGACCGGCGCCAACACCAGGCGGAACGCGGCCTGCCGCGGCGTGGCAGCTGCTGCAAGGCGCCAGCTGCCCGCCAGGTCCAGCATCCGCGACCAGGCGGCATCCGGGTGTCCGGACGCTCTCGACGTGTCCTGCGCCAGCGCGACGAACGGTTGCGACAGCAGCGCCACGCACAGCAGGCCGCGACGCAGGCGGCAGGACAGCGGGCTGGCAGGCATCGTCGGACCTCGTGCTGGATGGCGCCAGCATACGCGGCGATGTCGCCGCATCGGGCGGCCGATGTCGCCGCATCGGGTCGCCGATGTCGCCACATCAGGTCGCCGATGTCGCCACATCGGGTCGCCACTTTCGACCCGATGCTGGCCTTCGCCTGGACTGGTTCGAGGGCGTGGACTGGAAACTCCTTACGATGACGGGGTGGCGACCTTCCGCATTCTCATCATCGGTGCCTACGGCCAGTTCGGTCAGCGCATCGCCTCCGCACTGTCCGGCGATCGCGATCTCGAGCTGATCCTCGCGGGGCGAAACCTGCCGTCTGCGTCCGCCCTGGTTGGGCGACTTCGCGTTGCCGGCGCCCGTGCACAACTGCAGCCAGCCACGATCGATGTCGACTCGGCGGATCTCGCGTCCCGGATCGCGCGCATGGCTCCCGCATTGGTGATCCACACCGCGGGCCCGTTCCAGCAGCGCGATTACCGCGTGGCGGAGGCGGCACTCGCGTGTGGCGCGCATTACGTCGACCTCGCGGACGGCCGCGGCTTCGTGACCGGCATCGGCCAGCTGGACGACGCGGCCCGCGCACGCGGGCGCTGGGTCATCTCCGGCGCCAGCAGCGTGCCGGGGCTGTCGGCCGCGGTGGTCGCCGCGCACGGCGGCGGCTTCGCGCAGCTCCATGCCATCGAATCCGCCATCAGCCCCGGCAACCGGACGCCGCGCGGGCTGGCCACCACGCGGGCCATCCTCGGCTACGTCGGCCGCCCGTTCCGCGCCCTGGTGCACGGCCGCTGGCAGGACGTGCGCGGTTGGCAGTCGCTGCGGCGGATGGAGGTGCCAGGCCATGGGGTGCGCTGGGTCGCACGCTGCGACGTGCCCGATCTCGACCTCCTGCCTGCCCGTTACCCGGCGCTGCGCCATTGCGACTTCCGCGCAGGCCTCGAACTGCGTCGCATGCACTGGGGCCTGTGGCTGGCCAGCTGGGCGGTCCGGGCGCGCCTGGTGCCGGGCCTGGACCGCTGGGCGCGGCCGCTGCTGCGTGCGAGCGAGTGGTGGCTGCAAGCCGGTAGCGACGTCGGGGTGATGCGCGTGGAGATGCGGGGCATCGGGCCTTCAGGCGAGCCACGCCACGTGCAGTGGCAGCTCATCGCCACCGACGGCAGCGGCCCGCAGATCCCGGCCACCGCGGCCGTCGTGCTCGCCCGCAAGCTCGCGCGTGGTGAACTGCCCGACGGCGGC
>DATINB010000145.1:0-4784 GCA_035474775.1 Luteimonas sp. | reverse complement strand
GATCCTCCAGCCGACCTCCCCCGCGCCGGCCCGGCTGGACCTCGCCTCGGTCCAGGCACTCGCCCGGGACGACATGGCCGCCGTCGACGCGCTGATCCGGCGCCGGCTGGCCTCGAACGTGGTCCTGGTCAACCAGATCGGCGAGCACATCGTGGCCGCGGGCGGCAAGCGCCTGCGGCCGATGCTGCTGCTGCTTGCGGCACGTGCGCTGGGGCACGGGGGCGCCGACGCCCACCAGCTCGCGGCGGTGATCGAATTCATCCACACCGCCACCCTGCTGCACGACGACGTGGTCGACGAATCCGACCTGCGCCGCGGCCGGCGGACCGCCAATGCGCTGTGGGGCAACGCGCCCAGCGTGCTGGTCGGCGATTTCCTGTACTCGCGCAGTTTCCAGCTGATGGTGGACCTGGACCAGATGGACGTGATGCGGATCCTGGCCGACACCACCAACGCCATCTCCGAGGGCGAGGTGCTGCAGCTTCTGCACGTGCGCAACCCCGACGTGGACGAGGCCGCCTACCTGCAGGTCATCGAGCGCAAGACCGCCGTCCTGTTCGCGGCCGCGACCCGGCTGGGGGCATTGCTGGCCGGTGCCGGTGCCGAGGTGCAGCAACGCCTGCACGACTACGGTCTGGCGCTCGGCTTCGCCTTCCAGATCGCCGACGACGTGCTCGACTACAGCGCCGAGGAAGGGGCGTTGGGCAAGCACCTCGGCGACGACCTGGCCGAGGGCAAGGCGACCCTGCCGCTGATCCACGCGATGGCGGCAGCCGACCCGGCGAACCGGCAGCGGCTGGCCGCGATCGTGCAGCAGGGCGACGCCACGGCCCTGCCGGACGTGCTGGCGGCGATCGAAGCCGCCGACGGCCTGGGTTACAGCCGCCGCCGCGCGATGCAGTACGCTCGCGCCGCGGAAGCGGCACTGGACGGGCTGGCGGACACGCCGGCGCTCGCCGCGCTGCGCGGACTGGCCCACCACGCGGTCGATCGCACCTACTGATCACCTCGCCTGGCGGCCCGGCGGATTCCCGCGTCGGCTGCCGGGCGCTAGCGGGCCGCGAACTGCTCGCGGAAGAAGTCGGCCATCGACCGGAATGCACGGGTGGCCGCGCGCTCGTCGTAGACACAGTTGCCGGCCGGATCGTTGCCGGCGTTCTCGGGCTCCGCGAAGCAATGGCGGGCACCGCCGAAATCGACGAACTGCCAGTCGGCGTTGGCCGCCTTCATTTCGGTGCCGAACGCGGCGATCTGCGCATCGGTCACCATCGCGTCGTCGGCACCGTTGAGCACCAGCACCGGCGCGGCGATCGCCGTGGCCTGCGGCAGGTGGGTGTCCAGCCCGCCATGCACGCTCACCACGCCGGCCAACGGGGCACCGGTGCGCGCGAGCTCCAGCACCGCCGAGCCGCCGAAGCAGAAGCCCACGGCGCCGATCCGGTCGGTGTCGACGGGCACCTTGCCGGACTGCGCCTGGAGGGCCAGCACCGCCTCCGCGACCCGCTTGCGCAGCGTGATGCCGCCATCGGCCCAGGCGCGGCCCACTTCGGCCTTGGCCTGCGCGGCATCCGCCGGTCGCGTGCCCTTGCCGTACACGTCGGCCACCAGCACCACGTGCGCGTGCCCGGCGAGGCGCTTCGCGGTTGCCACCGCGTCGTCGGTGACGCCCATCCAGTTGGGCACCATCACGATGCCCGGCCGCTTGATGGCATTGGCGTCGTCATAGACCAGCACGCCGCTGAACTCCGCCCCGTCCAGCGACCAGTCCACCGGCACTTCCACCAGGGTGGCCATCGCCGGCATCGCCAGCCCGGCCAGGCAGAGCGTGGCGATCAATCGGCGGAACACGGAATGGCGCATGGGAATCCCGGGGCTGTGGTTGAGCACGCAGCGTATCCGCCCGCCCCCCCGGCCGCCACAACGCGCGGTGCTCAGACGATGCCGAGTCCGGCGATATGCCCGATGGCGTCCGGATCGAAGCCGGCCAGCGCCGCGAAATGACGGCCGCGCTCGACGTAGTCGCGATAGGCGCCGAAGCTCGGCGCACCCGGCGACAGCAGCACCACCGCCCCGTCCCGGACGTGCGCCCGCGCGAGGCCCACGGCATGCGCAAGGTCGTCGGCTGCGTCGATGTCGAAGCCGCCGCCCGCGGCCAGCGGCGCGAGCAGTGCATGGATGCGCGGGCCGTTCTGGCCCATGGTCACGATGTACGCCGGCGCGGCACGCGCCATCGCGGCCGCGAAGCCCTCCCAGTCGAGCCCGCGGTCATGGCCGCCGACCAGGACCGCCGTCTGGCGCCCACGGTAGAGCGCGAGCGCGGCCAGCGTCGCATGCGGCGTGGTGCTGATGGAGTCGTCGACCCAGGTGATTCCGTCGCGCACGCCCAGCGCCTGCAGCCGGTGGGGCAGCGCCTGGAAGCCGGCTGCGTGCGGGGCCAGCGCCGGGCCGTCGAATCCGAGTGCATCGATGGCCGCCAGTGCCGCGCAGAGGTTGCTGCGGTTGTGGCTCCCGGGCAGCGGCAACGTGGATGCGTCCATGACCCGGTCGCCGGCGCGATACACCGCATCGCCGCGCAGGTGCCAGCCCTGGTGATGGTTGAACCACCGCACATCGACGCCCGGCAGCGGCAGCGCCGCCAGCCGCGCGTCGCCTGCATCGAGCACCGCGACCCGTGGCTGCGCGTCCGTCACCAGCGACAGCTTGTCGGCGACATAGCGCGCTTCGCCACCATGCCAGTCCAGATGCTCCGGGAAGAGGTTGGTCACCACCGCCACCTCCGGCCGCACGCCGCTCGCCGCGACGTCCCGGGTCTGGTAGCTCGACAGCTCGATGGCATGGACCCGCACCGGCGGGTCCGGCGCGTCCGGCAACGCCAGCAACGGCAGGCCGATGTTGCCGCACAACGCGGTGCGCACGCCCCCGGCGCGCAGGAGGTGCGCGATCAGCGCGGTGGTGGTGCTCTTGCCCTTGGTACCGGTCACGCACACGGTCCCCGCCGCGACCGCCCCGGGGCGCGCCTGCCGCGCGAACCACAGCGCCGTGCCGCCGGTGAACGCGGTGCCTGCCGCGATCGCCTCGCGCGCCGCCGGGTCGAGCAGGCTGATGCCCGGCGACTTGACCACGATGTCGAACGTGCCCAGCAGCGCGCCGGTGGCTTCGGTCTGCACCGACACCGCGGCATCGCCCAGCGCTGACACCGACGCGGCCTCGGCCGCGCTGCAGACAACCGTCAGCGGCTGTTCCGGCAACCAGCGGCGGATCGCCTCGCAGGCGGCGCGACCCTCGCGGCCCCAGCCCCACAACGCGACGCGCCGGCCTTCAAGCTGCGAAGCGTGCATGCAACCGGTCCCAGACGTCCTGCGGGATCCCGTGCTCGGGGTCGATCACCAGCAGCGCATCGAGGCCAGGCTCGTCCGCGGCCAGCTGGGGCCGGATCATGGTCGCGAAGCGCTGCACGATCGCGTCCTCGCGCCATTCCGGGCGATCCGCCAGCAGCGCCATGGCGGTGCGCGACTCGCGTGCCTCGCCGACGCATTCGAACGGCTTGTGCCCGTGGAATTCCATCAACGCGTCGTAACCCGCGACCTGGCCGGCGTCGTCGAGCAGGTTGCGACCGAAGATCCCGACCAGCCGCGGCTTGGGCATGAACGGCGCCAGCGCCAGGAACACGAAATGGCACTTGGGGCAGATGCCGCACCAGCGGCTGGCGGGCCGCTCGCCCAGCAGGTGGAAGTTCCGGTTGCAGCTGGAGAAGTGCGCGTCGTAGTGGTCGGTCTTCGCGAACTGCCGCGCCACCGCCAGCTCGCTCAGCGGCCGCAGCAGCGAGTAGTAGCGCAGGTCCGCGGCGACGGTGCGTTGCACTTCGATCGCGAACGCCTGCTCGCAAGCCCAGCCCTTCGACCACTGGTGGTTCACCTCGCCGGTACCCTCGATGATGCTGCCGTAGCTTGCAGACCGCTCATTGGAGAACACCACCTGGTCGACGCCGAGCACGACCGCTGCGAACACCAGGATCGCCGAGTTGATCGCGGTCACCGGGATGTGCCCGTTCCAGGCGCCCGCCCGGTTGTACTCGAACAGTTCCGGTGCCAGCTGGCGGCCGATGTTCAGGGTCGGCAGGGCGGTGCGGTCGGCGCAGGCTCGGATCAGTTGCGATCCGCCGATCCAGGTGACCGTCTGCGCGATGCCGGCGGCCCGCAACGCCTCGATCGAGACCAGCGAATCCTTGCCGCCACCGATGGCGACCAGCGCATGCGCGCGCAATCCTGCTGCCGGTGCTTCGCTGCTCGCGGCGGCGGCGGCGGTGCCGGGGAAGCGGATGCGTGCACGCAGGTCCAGCGCGTTGCGGTACGCGAACTCCCCGAGCCCGTGCAGGTACACGGATGCCAGCAGGGTGGCGGTTTCGGCATCCAGGCCGGCGCCGTCCACGCCGGCTTCGTAATGGATGGCCGGCGGAACGGCCGCCTTGTAGTAGCTGACGCCGGCGACCAGGTGCAGCAGCTGCAGCGCGCGGTGCACGGCGGCGGCGCGCGCGCCGTCGATGCGGAACGGTGCACCGGGAACGGTGACGGTCTCGACCAGCTCCGGGCCGTCGTCGAATGCATACGCCAGCCGCGCGATCCCGGTCGCGGCGTCGAACCCGGCGCGCACGAAGCGGAACGCGCGCACGGCGTCGCGATTGAAGGCGATCACGCTCATTCCAGGACATCCTCGGGCGGCAGCGCGCGTTGGTTGTAGGTGTTGGCCATGACGCGTCCGTAGGCGCCGGCATCGGCGACAAGCAC
>DATINB010000144.1:0-9533 GCA_035474775.1 Luteimonas sp. | reverse complement strand
AAATGCCCAGGCCCACGTAAGTAGCCTTGTGGTTGTAATCGATCAGGCTTTCGCCGTATCCATGGAACAACTGCAGATGCCCGCGCAGGGTGCGGTCGATCGGGAAGCCCCAGTCCAGTTGTAGCGATCCATGCGAATCGTCGCCGCCGCGCAGCGAATGGCGGCCGACCAGCGAAAATTCTTGGCCGTTCTTGCTGTACACCAGCATCGCGTCGCCACGTCCGATGTAGTTGGCGATGTCCGGATTGTCGTCGTCGTTGCCGTCGGAGATGCGCCACCACGGGCGCACCACGAAGGCCCAGTTCTCGCGGTCCAGGCCCACGTTGAACATCACCCGGTTCCAGCTGCGCGACAGCGGGTCGGCACGGCCGTTGGACTGGTGGTTGATGCCGACCGCCGCCATCCGCCCCTTCCAGCCGAGCAGGCTGTAGTTGTTGCGGAACACCAGCAGCACTTCGGGTTCGTAATTGGTCTCGCGGAACGGACGCGATTCGTCGGTGTTGTAGACCTGCCAGCGGCTGCTCTGGGTATAGCCCATCCAGACGTCGCCGTTGTCGCCGAACAGGTTCTCCAGCGCCTTGGTCTTGAAGCTGATCTGGAACTTGGCCTCGACGTCGTCGAGTTGCTGGCGCTCCACGACGGTGTTGTCGGGGTTGGGCGAGGACGGCGTCGCGTTCTGGTCGGTGCTGTAGAACACCGGCAGCAGGTACACCGGCTTGTACGCGCGGAAATTGAACGTGCCGAGTTTGGAATCGCGCGCCAGCTCCCATCGGCTGTCGAGCAGCGAGCCCTTGCCGGCATTGGCGCGCGCCAGGTCGGTGGAGCCGGAGTCGTGGCCGAACAGGTCGCCGAGGGCGGCCCTTGCGCGCTCACGCGCCGGGCGATCGGGCGGCGCGGAATCGGCCACGGCCGCGTCCACGGCCTTGTCCACCCGCCGCGCCTGCTCGGCGGCGGCGTCCGCCTGCGCCGTACTCGGAGCGGCACGGCCGGCTTGCGTGTCGTAGCAGGCCAGCCGCTCGGCATCCACCTCCATCGCCACGCAGGCGTCCACCGTCGCCGCCTGTGCAGGCGCCTGGGCCACGGCGGGCAGGGGTGACAGCGACAGGACGGCAAGCACGACGGGGTACAGGGGCTGCATGGGCGGCGCCGTTGCGTGGGGCGCGCAGTCTACAGCTGCGATTTGAGCGGCAGCACGAATTTCTCCACCAGCTTCAGTCCCAGCGACCGTTGATTCCAGAGGTCGAGGGTGTAGAGGGTGGCGTGCGGCAGGTCCGCCTCGAAGACCTCGGTCATCCGCGCCGCGAACGCACGGTCGTAGAGATTGAGGCTGCATTCGTCGTTGAGCCGGAACGAGCGCATGTCGAAGTTGGTGGAGCCGACCGAGACCAGCTCCCCGTCCACGATCAGCAGCTTGACGTGGATCATCGTCGGCCGGTACTCGTGGATTTCCACGCCGCCGGCCAGCAGGTCGCCCCAGGACGCCTTCGATGCGAGCTTCACCGACTCGGAGTCGATGAACTCGCCGGGCAGCAGCACGCGGATGCGGACCCCGCGGCGACGGGCTTCCAGCAGTGCCTTGACGATCAGCTCGTCGGGCACGAAGTACGCCGCGCTGAGATCGATGGTCTCGACCGCCGCCGCGATCGACATCAGGTACATCAGGTGCATGCTGTCGCTGCCGCCGGCCGGCGAGGCGATGAACAGGTGCGCCCGGATGTCGCCGACCGGTTCCAGCTTCGGAAAGTAATCGGCGCCGTTGAGCAGCTCGCCGGTGGTCTTGATCCAGTTGTCGTTGAAGGCGGCCTGCATCTGCGCGACGACCGGTCCCTCGACCTTGAAGTGCGACTCCCGCCAGTGCTCCGGATCCTGGGCGTGCCCGGTCCACTGGTCGGCGATGCCGACACCGCCGATGAAGCCGACGCGGCCGTCGATGACCAGCAGCTTGCGGTGCGTGCGGTTGTTGAGGCGACCGATGTTGTACCAGCGCAGTGGGCGGTAGTGCCTGATCTCGACGCCCGCATCCTTCATCTCGTCCAGCAGCTCGTCGTCCATCTTGAGACTGCCGGCCCAGTCGACCACGACGTGCACCCTGACGCCATTGCGGGCGCGCTCGGCCAGGGCGTCGGCGAACTCGCGACCGATCTCGCCGGCCCAGTAGATGTAGGTCTCGAAGGTGAGCGTTCGCCGGGCCCCGCGGATCGCCTCCAGCATGGCCGGGAAGATCTCGTCGCCGTTCTGCAGGTCGGTGACGCGATTGCCGTCGATCAGCGAGGGACCCAGCAGGACCGACATCTCCCTGCAGAACTGCTCGTCGCCGAGGGCGTGCTTGTGCTCCACCTTGCGCTCGATCTTCTTCTCGGGCGTGGCGAAGTTCATCGCGAGCACCACCGCGATCACGGTGAGCGCCACGGTCAGGGCGATGGTCCAGATCATGTGCGGTCGACTCCAGGTGCAGCCACTAGACGAACCATGCGAATGCGAACAGGCCGATCATGGCGAAGGCCAGCCCGAGCTTGAGCACCACGCCGAACAGGATGCCCATCCACGTGCCGAATCCGACCCGCGCCGCATGACCGACCTGGCGCGGCGCGAGCGAGCGCTGGTGCAGCAGTTCGCCGGCGAGCGCACCGACGAACGGGCCGGCGAACAGGCCGATCGGGCCGAAGAAGATGCCCGCGAACGTGCCGATGACCGCGCCGACCACCGCCTGGCGGCTGGCCCCGACGCGCCTGGCCCCCACCGCCGTCGCCCAGAAGTCGATGAGCAGCGAAGCCAGCGTGAGCAGGCCGAGGACCACCAGCGTGAGCGTGCCGATCTGTTCGAAGCCGCCGGCCCAGGCGGCGAGCAACATGCCGGCGAAGACCAGGGGCAAGCCTGGTAGCGCCGGCAGGATCGTGCCGGCCAGCCCGATGAGCACCAGGACCACTGCGATCGCGTAGTAGATCTGCTGTGTTTCCACGACGTGTCCCCGTTGGTCGATGGCGGGCCGCGCATGCCCCATCCGCCATTCTCACAAAAATGCCCGACGCCCGGGACTTCGTTGCGCGGCGTGCAGGCCTGGATGAGACCCGGCGCCGTGTGGAAAGCTCCTCCACAGCGGATCGCGGACACAAAAAAAGACGGCCCGGATGCCGGGCCGCCTTCAGCCGACGCGATCAGCGCAGGAATGCGCGGCCGTTGGCCACCCGGACATAGGCACCTTCGCGCAGGCCGCCGAGGTCGTTCTGCGAGACGACCGTCATCTGGCCGTTGTCGAGCCGCACGTGCACGTCATAGGTGCTCTGCGCCTGCTGGCGGTTCTGGATCGCGTTGCCGGCCAGTGCGCCGCCCACCGCGCCCGCGGCGGTCGCATTGTTTCGGCGCCCGTCGCTGTCTGTATTGCGGCCGGCGATCTCGCGCGCCGCGACTGCGCCGACGATGCCGCCCAGGACGGCACCGGTGGCATTGGGTGCCGTGCCGCCGCGCGAACGCTGGTCGATGCGGGTGACCACGCCACAGTCGTAGCAGCTCGAACCCTGCGGGGCGCTGTTGCCATAGCCGCCGCCGGGGTAGCCCGACGAGTAGCCGGGCGCCGTGGTCGCACAGCCGGCGAGGGTCATGGCCGCGAGCGTTGCGGTGGCGCCGATCAGTCGGATCTTCATGTCATGTCTCCTGTTGACGCGGTGGCGGGGACGAAGGCGCTGCCGCCGTCGTTGCAGCGCGACCATAGGCGCGCGAGGGTGAATGGGCGATCAACCGGACGCGTGCGACGTCGCGCCCGACCGTACCGCATCGGCGCCGGTCAGTTGCGGTAAGCCTGGTGGCACGCGCTGCAGTTTTCCCCGACCGACTCCAGGGCCGCCGTGACCCCCGCGCAGTTGAGCGGTGGCGAAGCCAGTGCCTGGTCCAGCGATCCGCGCAGCCCGCGCGCACTGGTCGCGAAGTCCTGCTCGCGGCTCAGGTCCGGGAATGCCGGCTCGAGGTCGTTGGCCAGTTCGCGGAGCGCCTTGAACTGCGGCAGCGTGTCGGTGGCCGCACAGCGGTTGGCCAACGTGGTGGCGCGCAACTGCTCGACGTGGGCCTGCATGACCTGCATCACGGCGGTGGGGTAGCGGTCCTGCCAGGTCTTGCGTGCGTCCCAGGCGCGCAACGCCATGACCAGCAGCACGATCCCGATGGCCAGCCCGAGCAGGAACACGAACAGGTAGCGACTCGCGGCGGAGGGTCCACGCTTCGGCGGATTGCCGCGGGCAGGCGGGGGTGCGGGTGTCGACATCGGGCGTTCTCCTTGCAGCGGTCGCCGAGACCATAGCGTGCCGCGCCGATAGACTGTCGTGATGGATGACGACTGGCTGGCGCGATTTGCGGGGATCGACCGTCTGTACGGCCGTGGCACGGTCGAGCGGCTGGTCCGGCGCCACGTGGTGGTGGTGGGAATGGGCGGAGTCGGGTCGTGGGTGGCCGAGGCGCTGGCACGCAGCGCCGTGGGTCGGCTGACGCTGATCGACGCCGACGATATCTGCGTGTCCAACACCAATCGCCAGTTGCCGGCACTGGATGGACACTATGGGCGCAACAAGGCCGAGGCGATGGCCGAGCGTTGCCGGGCGATCAGTCCCGGCGCGCGGGTGACGCCGGTCGCCGAGTTCCTGGTGAGCGCCAACCTCGAGCGGTTGCTCCCCGACGACGCCGACCTCGTCGTGGATGCATGCGACAGTTTCCGAACCAAGGTGGAGACGATCGCCTGGTGCCGTCGGCGCAAGCTGCGCCTGATCACCGTAGGCTCGGCGGGCGGGCGTATCGATCCCACGCTGGTCCGGGTGCGCGACCTCGCGCGGACCGAGCACGACGCGATGCTCGCCCTCGTGCGCAGGAAGCTGCGCGGCGAATTCAACTTCCCGAAGGGGCCGAAACGCTATTTCTCGGTGCCCGCGGTGTATTCGCTGGAAAACGTGCGCTATCCGCAGGCCGATGGGACGGTGTGCGGGTTGCGCCCGCCGGCGGAGGGGGACGCCGGGCTCAAGCTCGACTGTGGCGGCGGGCTGGGCGCCGCGACCCACGTCACCGGCGCGTTCGCGTTCGCGGCGGCCGGCAAGGCGCTGGACATGCTGTTGAAGTTGGACCACACCGGAGCCAGCAGCCTTTGAGCGGCCGGACGCACGTGCAGGCGGGCGTCAGGCGCGGTCGAGCGTGAGCCCGAACAGGCGCACGGCGTTGGCGGTCGTCGCTGCCGCGAGTTCGCGCTCGGTGATTCCGCGAAGGCCGGCAATCGTCGCGCAGACGGTGCGCACGTGCGCGGGCTCGTTGCGCCGTCCGCGCAGGCTGGAATCCGGCTGGTCGGGTGCGTCGGTTTCCAGCAACAGGTGTTCGAGCGGCATGCTCGCCGCGAGCCTGCGGAGGCGGCGCGCGCGCTCGTAGGTCACCGGGCCGCCGAGGCCGAGCAGGAACCCCTGCCGCCACAGTTGCCCGGCCTGCTCGGGGCTGCCCGAAAAGCTGTGCACCACGCCGCGCAGGCCACCGATGCGACGGATGGCGGCGATCACCGCGTCCACGGCGCGCCGTGCATGCACGATCACCGGCAGGTCGAACTCCCGGGCCAGCTGCAACTGGGCCGAGAAATATTCAGCCTGCGCGACCCGGTCGAGCCCCTCCACGAAATGATCCAGGCCACACTCGCCGATCGCCACGGCGGGTTCGTCGCGCAGCCAGCTGCACAGATCGCGCAGGTGGTCGGGTCGATGACGCTCGAGGAAGACCGGATGCAGACCGTAGGCGGGATACAGCCCTCTGCCGTCGATGCAGGTCCCGCGGAGCCCGGGCCAGCCTTCCGCATGCGTCGCGGGAACCACCTGCGCAACGACGCCCGCGGCCAGGGCGCGCGCCTTGACGGCGCCCCGGTCTTCGTCGAATTCGGCGGCGTCCAGGTGGCAGTGGCTGTCGACCAGCACCGGATCAGCGCTTCCGCGGCGCGGATCCATCGCGTGCATCCGGCGACCGGCGGCTTTTCCAGTTGGCGAAGGCGATCGTCCCCAGCCCGAGCAACAGTTCGTCGACGAACGGGATCGGGTCGGGCACCACCAGCGTGACCAGGAACAGCGCGCCGGTCAGCGCAAACAGGCGCGGGTGGCTCAGCCGGCGCAGCCAGCCCAGCACGGGGATCAACAGGGGGTTCGGCATCGGCGTGGTCGTCGCATCGGCGTTGGGCCGCACGCTAGCATGGAGGCGCCCGGCAACCGGACCACGCCCGCGGATGGGCCAAGCTGAATCGATGGGGCCTCGTTCAGGCGCGGAGTGTTCGAATCCGCACGTCCCGACCGGTCCCGGGCCGATCGCCCCAGGAGGCATCCCATGAAGAACAACACGCTCGCCATTGCACTCGCCGCGCTGCTCGTCGGCGGCGTCGCCGTTGCCGCCTTCCAGAACAATCGCGACGAGCCGTCGATCCTCCCCGCCGGCGCCACGTCCGGCCTCGCGTCGCTGGACGCCGGCACCGGGCGGGCCGGTCGCCTGGAGTACGCGGAGGTGCTCAGCGCGACGCCGATCACGGAGAAGCGCGAGCGTTTCGCCACCGTGCTCGGCAGCGAGGCCATCCGTGAGACCTCCACCACCTCCAGCCCGCGGCAGGTCTGCGAGGACGTCGTGGTCCAGGAGCGCCTCGCGGAGCGCGATGGCAATGTCGGCGGCGCGGTCGCCGGTGCGGTGATCGGCGGCCTGCTCGGCAACCAGGTGGGCAGCGGCAGCGGCCGCAAGGCGGCCACGGTCGCCGGTGCCGTGGGTGGCGGATTTGCCGGGCGCGCCGTCGACCGCCGCCACGTCGGGGGTCGCGTGGTCGAGCGTGTCGACCGCCAGTGCCGCACGGTGTCGGACACGTCCGAGTCGTCGCGCGTGGTCGCCTACAACGTGACCTACCGCAATCCCGATGGCACCACCGGCAGCATGCGCACCGATGCCAAGCCCGGCAACGAGATCGCACTCGGCAGCGAGGACGTGACCATCGGCTACGACGTCACCTACCGCCATGCCGGCCAGCAGGGCACGGTGAGGATGGACGACAAGCCGGCGGCGCGCCTGCCGGTGATCGACGGGCAGGTGGTCACGCCGGTGGCATCCGTGGGCGGCGCTCCGGATCGCGGCTGAGCGTGCATTGGTGAGCCGGTGATGCAGCGCGGGGCCGCGCGCGGAGCGGTGAGCGGGTGACGTGGAAGTGCGCGGTGGCTGCGGTCGTTTGCACCGGCACCACGTCCCCGCGCCTAGCCTCCGCGCATGCCCTCCGACACGCCACGCCCGTCCCACCCGCCGCCTGCCAGCGTCCGGCTCGATCTCTGGTTGTGGGCTGCGCGTTTCTTCCGCACCCGCAGCCTCGCTCGCCAGGCGGTTGACCACGGCAAGGTCGACGTCGGTGGACAGCGCGCCAAGCCCGCCCGCGCGTTGCGCGCCGGCGACACCCTGCGTGTCGCGCGTGGCGAGGAGGTGTTCGACATCGAAGTGCTCGCGGTGAGCGACAGTCGTGGTCCCGCCCCGGTGGCCCAGGCGCTGTATCGGGAGTCGGAGGCGTCGATGCTCGCCCGCGCCGAACAGCGTGCCCAGGCCCGGGCGGCCCGCGGTGGCTACCAGGCACCGCAGGGCAAGCCGGACAAACGTGCGCGACGACTGATCCAGGCGCTGGGAGACCTGGACGCGCTGTAGGGTTGGCGGCCCGGCTCGGCAGGGCCCGCGATGCGCGATGCGGCGGCATGGCTGCCGCCAGGGGCGACAGCGGTCAGGTCCGGCGTGTGTCGCTACTGGAGCGTCTTGAGGCGGTACAGCGCTTCCAGCGCCTGCCTCGGCGTCAGCGCGTCGGGATCGAGCCCGCTCAATGCGTCCAGCGCGGCGGACGACGCCACGAACAATGGAATCTGCTGCGGCGCATCCAGCGCCGCCGGGGAGAACGGCTGCGGCTGCTGGCGGTTCCGCTCGAGCTCCGCCAGGCGTGCGCGCGCTGCGGTCACCACCGCCGGGGGCAGGCCGGCCAATGCCGCCACCTGCAGGCCGAAGCTGCGATCGGCCGGCCCCTCCCGGAGCGCATGCATGAACACCAGCGAGTCGCCGTGTTCCACCGCGTCGAGGTGGACGTTCACGATGCCGTTTCCCGGTTCGGCGAGCGCGGTCAATTCGAAATAGTGCGTCGCGAACAGCGTGTGGCAGCGGTTGACGGTGGCCAGATGGCGGGCACAGGCGTCGGCCAGCGCGAGCCCGTCGTAGGTCGAGGTGCCGCGCCCGATCTCGTCCATCAGCACCAGCGAGCACTCGGTGGCATGGTGCAGGATGTAGCTGGTCTCCGCCATTTCGACCATGAACGTCGACTGCCCGCGCGCCAGGTCGTCGCCGGCACCGATACGGGTGAGGATCCGGTCGACCGGACCCAGCACCGCGCGCGAGGCCGGCACGAAGCTGCCCACGTAGGCCAACAGCACGATCAGCGCGTTCTGGCGCATGTAGGTCGACTTGCCGCCCATGTTGGGGCCGGTGATCACCAGCATGCGCGTCCCGCTGCCGTCGTCGCCGGCGGCGGTGCCGACTTCCCCGAGGCGCAGGTCGTTGGGCGTGAACGGCTCGCTGCGCACCGCTTCCACCACCGGGTGGCGTCCACCCTCGATGCACAGCCCGGGTCCATCGACCAACGACGGGCGCGTCCAGTCGAGCGCCTGCGCGCGCTCGGCGAAACACGCCAGCACGTCCAGCTCGCCGAGCGCCGCGGCACAGCGGCGCAGCGGTGCCAGATCCTGGTTGAGGGTGTCCAGCAACGTCTCGTAGAGCAACCGCTCACGCGCCAGCGCACGCTCGCGCGCGGACAGCACCTTGTCCTCGAACGCCTTCAGTTCCTCGGTGACGTAGCGCTCGGCACCGGTGAGCGTCTGGCGCCGCGTGTAGTGGGCGGGCGCGCGGGCCGACTGGCCCTTGCTGATCTCGATGAAGTACCCATGGACCCGGTTGTAGCCGACCTTCAGCGTGGCGATCCCGCTCGCGGCGCGCTCGCGCTGTTCCAGGTCGACCAGGAACCGGTCGGCGTGGGTGGACAGTCGCCGCAGCTCGTCCAGCTCGGCGTCGTGCCCGTCGCGGAACGTCCCGCCCTCGCGCGCCAGCTGGGGTGGCTGGTCCACGATCGCGCCGGCCAGCAGCGTGGCCAGTGCGTCATGCCGCCCGCAGTCGGCCAGCAGCACCTGCACGCGGGGCGAGTCCAGTGCCGCGAGCAGCGTGCGTACGCCCGGCAGCAGTCCCAGGCCGTCGCGCAGGGTGGCGAGGTCGCGCGGGCGCGCCGAGCGCAGCGCGATGCGCGACAGAATGCGTTCCAGGTCGCCGAGCGCGCGGAAGCGGTCACGCAGGTCGTCGGCGATGGCGTGGTCGATGAACTGCTGCACGGCGTCGTGGCGCTGCGCGAGGACGTGCCGGTCGCGGAGCGGACGGTGCAACCAGCGCCGCAGCCAGCGACCGCCCATCGGCGTGATGGTGCTGTCGAGCACGCCGACCAGCGTGTGCCGGCGGTCACCGTCGATCCGGGTGTCGAGTTCGAGGTG
>DATINB010000143.1:0-2107 GCA_035474775.1 Luteimonas sp. | reverse complement strand
CGGACGACGTGCTGGGCTGGCCGCTGCAGCCCCTGTCCGCCGGCTACCGCGTGCTGGTCGAGGACCGCACCATCAATGCCGGGCAGGGCGCGGTCGGGTGGATGCTCAGGAGCTGGAACCCGCTGTCGCACAACGCGTACTGGCAAGATAACGAGGTGCTCGAACCGCTGGCAGGGATGCTGCGCAGGATGGTGGAGTAGGCGCGGGCCTGTTTTTCGTAGGGTGGACTCCCGAGTCCACGCAGTAGAACCTCCGCATTCCAGTACTGTGACCAAAGCGGCTGCACGCGGGCATGACAGCGTGGACTCAGGAGTCCACCCTACGACCCCGGGTCAAGCACGCTGCAGCGTAAACATCGGCCGTATGTCCCCTGCCACGGCCCCCTTCGCATTCCGGATCTCGGGCCGGCGGAAGCGCTCGAGCGCCGCGCGCTTGGCGTCGTCGAGCAGGCCGAGTTGATCCAACACGTTGTAGGTCACCGTGTGCAGCCCGCGGTTGTTGCCGTCGGCGATCTTGATCGCGATGCCGATGCCGGCCGAACGGATGCCGATCGCCTGCACCGCATCCGCGCCGATCTTGGCCACCCAGTCGCCGCCGCCGGCGGTCATCAATACCAGGTCGCTGCGCTCGGTACCCGAGACCATGTCGGGGCGCCCGGTCATGGCATCGAACAGGGGACCGAAGGCGCTGCCGAAGCGCTCGTCGGCGGCACCCTGGCCCAGGCGTGCGAACAGCTGCGCCAGGCTCGCCAGCGGCAGCGCGTAGTTCGGCGCCGAGCAGCCGTCGATACCCATCGGCAGGTGGGCCTCCGGCAGGCCGGCGGCATCGGCCAGCGTGGCGCGGATCGCGCGCTGCAACGGGTGGCCGGGATCGACATAGCCGCTGGTAGCCGCATCGTGCATGCGGCACCAGGCCAGAAAGCCGCTGTGCTTGCCCGAGCAGTTGTGGTGCAGCGGCGTCCATTGGCGGTCCTGCGGTACCGGCAGGTTGTTCGTCTCGTAGTACAAGGGCGCGCCGCAGCCGCATTCGAGGTGGCCGGCGTCGAGCCCGATCTTGCCGAGGATAGCGCGCACGCCCGCCAGGTGCTTTTCCTCGCCCGAGTGGCTGGCGCACAGCAGCGCCAGTTCGTCCTGCGCCAAGCCGAACTTGGCCGGGCCGCCGGACAGCAGGAAGGGCAGGGCCTGGAAGGGTTTCAGCGCCGAGCGGGTGAAGGTCGGGTACTGCGGGTCGCCGGCCCAGGCCAGCAGGCGGCCTTCGGTGTCGACGACGGCGATCGAGCCGGCATGGACGTTTTCGGTCACGTAGCCGGTGGAGGGGTAGCCGCGGGTGGTGGCGACGAGGGGAACGGCGTGCATGCAGGTCTCGTTAAAAGTTGACTGTCCGGCTACTGTAATCCAGCCCCGTTTACATGGGCGCGCCGAAGCGTCCGGCCTGGTAGTCGCGGATGGCCTGCTCGATCTCGGCGCGCGAATTCATCACGAACGGGCCGTGCGACACCACCGGCGCGCCGATCGGTTCGGCGTGGCCCAGCAGGATCGTCGCGCCTTCCGGCGCCGACAGGTCCAGTTCATCACCCTCCATCGCCATCTCGGCAAGGTGGAAGGCGGCGACGCGGTCTTCAAACACGCCGGCCAGCACCGCGCCGCGCACGACGTACAGGAACACGTTGTGCTGTGCCAGGATCGGCATGCGCAGGCGGCCGCCGGCGCGCAGTTCGACTGTGCTCATGAACACGCCGGTCAGGGAATGCACCGGTCCCTTCGTGCCTTCGAATTCGCCGGAAACGAGGTGCATCGTCACCCGGCCATCGTCGAGGCTGAGGGCCGGGATGTCGTCCTTTTGCAGCCCGGTATAGGCCGGTGCGGTCATCTTCAGGTGCGGCGGCAGGTTGACCCACAGCTGCAGGATTTCGAGCGGGCCGCCGCGCTCGAGGAATTCGCGCGGCGAGATCTCGGCGTGGACCAGGCCGCTGCCGGCCGTCATCCACTGCACGCCGCCGGCGCGGATGATGCTCTCGTGGCCGGCGCTGTCCTTGTGCGTCAGCATGCCTTCGAGGATGAAGGTGACGGTCTCGAAGCCGCGGTGCGGGTGCGGTCCGAAGGGCAGG
>DATINB010000142.1:0-3340 GCA_035474775.1 Luteimonas sp. | reverse complement strand
CGCGCACACGGCGCCCAGCAGCGCGTGGCCCTTTACGCCAACGCGGGCTGGCGCGCGTCCGACGACCTGGCGCTGCGCGCGTATGCCACGCGGATCGACAGCGACGAACAGCTGGCCGGCGGCCTCAGCCGCGCGCAATTCGACGACCACCCCTACCAGGCCAATCCCTCCGCCATCACCGGCAACTTCCAGTTGAACGTGCGCACCAGCCGTCTGGCGACGCGCGGCAGCTGGCGCATCGACGATGCGCAACGGCTTGAATTCGGGCTGTCGTACGAGGACCAGGACCTGTACCACCCGATCGTGGACAAGGTGCTGGTGGATTTCGACGGACCCGGCCCGAACCCGCCGGTGGAAGTCTTCAGCCTGCTGAAGAACACCGGGCAGCGCACCGCGGCCGGCATGCTGCGCTACAGCGCCCGCGTCGGCGAGCACGACCTGCTGGCCGGCGCCAACCTGGCGGTGACCCACGAGGAGGGCGGCAACTTCCGCAACGACGGCGGCCGCCGCAACGGGCGCACCGGGCGGATCGACAACCGCTCGGACAGCGTGGAGCTGTTCATGGTCGACCGCTGGCAGCTGGCGCCGGCCTGGACACTGGTGTACGGCGCGCAGGGCGTGCTGACCGGCCGCGACGTGCGCAGCACCGACCTTGCGACCGGCACGGTGCGCAACCCGCAGGACGACTATTCATCGTTCAACCCGCGCCTCGGCGTGATCCATGCGCTCGGCGTCGGAGAGGCCTTTGCCAGCGTCAGCCGGCTGTACGAGGCACCCACCACGTTCGAACTCACCGACGACGTGCGTGGCGACGGCTCCACGCTGCAGGCGATGCACGGCACCGTGGCCGAGGCTGGGGTGCGTGGCACCACCGCACCGGCACCGGGCGCGGCCGGACTGCATTGGGATGTCTCGGTGTACTACGCGCGGATCGGCGACGAGATCCTGTCGGTGGAAGACCCCGATGCGCCGGGCACGAGCCTGGCGTCCAACGTGGCGCGCACCGTGCACGCCGGGATCGAGGCGCTGGCGGGCGCCAGCATTCCCATCGGCGGGGGCGGGCACCGCATCGAGCCGCTGCTGAGCGCCACCTGGAATGCGTTCGCCTTCGACGACGACCCGGTGTACGGCGACAACGACCTGCCGGCGGCGCCGTCGTACGCGCTGCGCGGGGAGGTGCTGTACCGCAACGACCGCGGGTTCTTCGCGGGGCCGACCTTCGACCTGGTGGGCGCGCGTTACGCCGATTTCGCCAACGCCTACCGCATCGGCCCGCATGGCCTGCTCGGCATGCGCAGCGGCGTCGAGCACGACCGCTGGACGCTGTTCGTCGAAGTGCGCAACCTGCTCGACAGGCACTACGTGGGCACGCTGGCCGTGCGTGACCGTGCCGGTGCGGACGATGCGCTGCTGCAGGCCGGCACGCCACGCTCGCTGCACGCCGGCCTGCGGGTCCGGTTTTGAACGCGCCTTCCGACCTGCGTCGACGTGCCTGGCGCTGGCACTTCATCGCGGCGGTGCTGGTGATCCCGTTCGTGCTGTGGCAGTCGCTGACCGGCACGCTGTACCTGTGGTCGGAGCATTGGGTGGATGCACGCCACGCGGAATTGCGCTTCGTGGAGCCGGGTGCGCGGCGCGTGGCGCTGGATGCGCAGGTGGACGCCGCGCGGGCCTTCCACGCCGGCCGCGGCGTGGCCGCGATCCGCGTCCCGGCCGATCCCGCGCGCAGCACCCAGGTCATGTTCAACGATGCGCCCGGGCTGCCGCTGGCGGCCTTCGTCGATCCGTACCGCGGCGTGCTGCTCGGCTCGCTGGAGGGCAGTGGCTGGCCGGTCGGCTGGAGCCGCAGCCTGCATGGCGGATGGCCATTGGGCGATGCCGGCAGCTGGCTGCTGGAGATCGGCGCCAGCTGGACCATCGTGATGGTGCTGACCGGCCTGGTGCTGTGGTGGCCGCGCGATGGCCGCGGGCTGCGCGCGGTGCTGCCCCGCGTACGCAGTGGACGCCACGTGCTGTGGCGCGACCTGCATGCCTGCGCGGCGGTGTGGTGTTCGCTGCTGATCGTGCTGTTCCTGTTCAGCGCCCTGCCATGGACGAGCTTCTGGGGCGGCTGGATCCTGCAGCCGGCGCGGCAGGCGCTCGGCCAGCAGGGCCCCGCGGCCGCTGGCTTCGCGCCGGTGTTCGCAGGCAGCGGGACGGCGCATGGGCCACGTCTGCAGACCATGCTCGACACTGCACGCGCGCAGGGCCTCGATGGCGACCTGCTGATCACCATGGTCGACGGTCCGCCCGGTTCCGCGGTCTCGATCCGGCAGCTGAAACCACGTGCGTCGCAGGAACGCGCCCTGTTGCTGGACCGCGGCAGCGCCGGCGTGCTGGCCAACGTCGGCTGGGAGGCGTTCCCGCCGCTGGCAAAGGCGGTGGCCACGGGTGTGGACATCCACGAGGCGGCCTATTTCGGTCGCGTCGGCCCCTGGATCAACACCCTGTTCGCGCTCGCGCTGGCCTGGTTGTGCATCACCGGTCTGGTGTCGTGGTGGACGCGCAAGCCGGCCGCATCGACCGGCATCCCGCCAGGGGTGCGCGCGCCGTGGCCGTGGTGGCTGCGGATGGCGTCTCTTGCGCTGTTCGCACTGTTGCCGTTGCTTGCCCTCTCGGCAGCGCTGCTGTGGCTGCTGGAGCGGATGGCGGCGCGCCTGCAGCGTCCGGACGCCGCCCCGGTAGACCGGCCGGCACCGTCACATCCCGATGCCAGTGGAACCGGCTTTGCGCCGGAAGGAGATTCACGATGAGCTTCGCCCGTTCCGTGTTGCCTTTGCTGCTCGCCGCGACCGCCGGGATGGTCGCTGTCGCCGGGTGTGGGCAGGTCCAGCACCACCAGAGCGTGGGCGGCCTGGACGTCGCGCTGCCCTGGGCACGCGCCGTCCCGCCCGGCGCCCCGGTCGCCGCGGGCTACCTGACCATCCGCAATCGGGGTACGCACCAGGACCGCCTGGTGTCGGTGCGCACCTCCAGTGCCGAACGCGTGGAGATCCACGCGATGCGCATGGAGGACGGCGTGGCGCGCATGCGTGCACTTGCCGATGGACTGCCGATCCCGCCGGGTGCCACCGTATCGGTCGCACCCGGCGGGTACCACCTGATGTTCATCACGCCCGGCACTGCGTTCACCGCCGGTGGCGAGGCCCAGGTGACGCTGGTGTTCGCGGAGGCGGGCGAGCTGCAGGTGGTGTTCGAGGTGCGCCCGATGGGAGACATCGCTGCGCCAGCCGGGGCGCATCACTGAGTGCGCCGACGCCTCGCGGGCGGCGTCGGCCCGCGCCCCGCGGCACCTTGTCCC
>DATINB010000141.1:0-2455 GCA_035474775.1 Luteimonas sp. | reverse complement strand
CCGCGGCGTCGCCGGCATCGGCCTGGCGGGACAGCGCCGCGATCGGCCACGCCGACGCGGGCAGCGCGACGAGGCGGCGCAGTTGCGCGTGGCGGCCGGCCGCACCCGCCGGCCCACGATCGGCCCGGCCCAGCGCCGCAGCGGCCGCCGTCGACAGTCGCTGACCGCCGAAGCGCGCCCGGGGCGGAAGCAGGAACGTCGTGCGTGACACCCGGTCAGTCGTAACTGACTTCGACGATCTCGTACTCGCGGGTGCCGCCCGGCGCTTCGATGGTCACGCTGTCACCCTCGAGCTTGCCGATCACGGCGCGTGCCACGGGCGAGGAAATGGCGATCAGGCCCTGCTTGATGTCGGCTTCCAGGTCGCCGACGATCTGGTAGCGACGCTCTTCCCCGCTGTCGGCGTCGGCCAGCACCACCTTGGCGCCGAAAACCACCTTGGATCCGGCGTCGAGCGTGGCGATGTCGATGACCTGCGCGTGCGACAACTCCGATTCCAGCTGCTTGATGCGGCCCTCGATGAAGCTCTGCTGGTCGCGCGCGGCATGGTATTCGGCGTTTTCCTTGAGGTCGCCGTGCGCGCGCGCCTCGGCGATGGCGTTGATCACCGCCGGCCGCTGCACGGACTTCAGCTGTTCGAGTTCCGCGCGCAGGCGCTGCGCGCCCTGCAGGGTCAGTGGGGCTCTCATGGGTGTCGCAACTCCTCGTGCAGCTCGTGCAGTGCCCAGACGGGGCCGCTGCCGCGGAATTCCAGAGAATGCAGCAGCGCCTTGGCGCCGGCAATGGTGGTCGAATAGGTCACCCGGTGCTGCAGGGCCTCGCGCCGGATCGAGAACGAGTCCGCGATCGCCTGGCGGCCCTCGGTGGTGTTGACGATGTAGGCGATTTCGCCGTTCTTGATCAGGTCGACGACGTGCGGCCGGCCTTCCAGCACCTTGTTGACCTGCTGGCAGGCGATGCCGTTGTCGCGGAGCAGCCGCGCCGTGCCTTCGGTGGCCACGATCGTGTAGCCGCGGCGGACGAGGTCCTCGGCGACCGGCAGCACACGCTGCTTGTCGGGGTCGCGCACCGAGATGAAGGCCTTGCCGGTGGAGGGCGGCGCCTTGATGCTCGCCGCCTCCTGCGCGCGTGCGAAGGCGGCACCGAAGCTGCGGCCCACGCCCATCACCTCGCCGGTGGAGCGCATTTCCGGGCCGAGGATGGGGTCCACGCCCTGGAACTTGGCGAACGGGAAGATCGCCTCCTTGACCGACCAGTAATGCGGCACGATCTCGGTCGTCGCGCCCTGCTCGGCCAGCGTGCGCCCGGCCATGCACCGCGCGGCGATCTTGGCCAGCGGCAGGCCGATTGCCTTGGACACGAACGGCACCGTGCGCGACGCGCGCGGATTCACCTCCAGCAGGAAGATGATCTCGTTGCCGTCGGCATCGACCTGCACCGCGAACTGGGTGTTCATCAGGCCGACCACGTCCAGGGCGCGCGCCAGCGCGACGACCTGCTCGCGCAGGCGCACCTGCACGTCGGCGGAGAGCGAGTACGGCGGCAGCGAGCACGATGAGTCGCCGGAATGCACGCCGGCCTCCTCGATGTGCTCCATCAGGCCGCCGATGAACACCGCGCCCGTGCGGTCGGCGATCACGTCGATGTCGACTTCGACGGCGTTGTCCAGGAAGCGATCGAGCAGCACCGGCGAATCGTGGGAGACGGTGACCGCCACGCGCATGTAGCGCGCCAGGTCGGCTTCGGCATGCACCACTTCCATCGCGCGCCCGCCGAGCACGTAGCTGGGGCGGACCACCAGCGGATAGCCGATCTCGCGCGCCAGCGTCAGTGCCTGCTCGGGCGTGCGTGCGGTGCGGTTGGGCGGCTGCCGCAGGCCCAGCGTCTCGACCAGCTGCTGGAAGCGCTCGCGGTCCTCGGCCAGGTCGATCGATTCCGGCGAGGTGCCGATGATCGGTACACCGTTCGCCTCCAGCGCACGCGCCAGCTTGAGCGGGGTCTGGCCACCGTACTGCACGATCACGCCCTTCGGCTGCTCGACCTCGACGATCTCCAGCACGTCTTCCAGCGTCAGCGGCTCGAAGTAAAGCCGGTCGGAGGTGTCGTAGTCGGTGGACACCGTCTCCGGGTTGCAGTTGACCATGATGGTTTCGTAGCCGTCCTCGCGGAGCGCGAGCGCCGCGTGCACGCAGCAGTAGTCGAACTCGATGCCCTGCCCGATCCGGTTGGGCCCGCCGCCGAGCACCATGATCTTGTCGCGCGTCGTCGGCGCAGCCTCGCACTCGTCCTCGTAGGTCGAGTACAGGTACGCGGTGGTGGTGGCGAACTCCGCCGCGCACGAATCGACCCGCTTGAACACCGGCTTGACACCGAGTGCGCGGCGCATCGCGCGCACCGCGTGCTCGTCGCTGCCGACCAGCTGCGCGAGGCGCGCGTCGGAGAACCCGCGGCGCTT
>DATINB010000140.1:0-3408 GCA_035474775.1 Luteimonas sp. | reverse complement strand
CGCCGATGCCGATGCCGATGCCGATGCCGACGCGGGCTGGCGCACGCTGCGCATCGTCGACGCCGGCGGTCCGCGGCAGGTGCGCACGCGTCTGCTGGTCGGCGCTGACGGCACGCGCAGCGACGTGCGGACGGCACTCGGCATCACCGCCGAGGAACACGATTACCGGCAGACACTGCTGGTGGCGCGCGTCCGTCCGGCGCGCGTGCCGGACGGCACGGCATACGAACGACTGCGCCACGACGGCCCCACGGCCCTGCTGCCGCGTGGCGACCGCCAGTACGGACTGGTGCACACGGTTGCCCGCGACGAGGCGCAGGCGGTACTGGCCCTGGACGACGCCGCCTTCCTGGCACGCGCGCAGGCTGCCTGCGGATGGCGTGCGGGGCGGCTGCTGTCGGTGGGGCCGCGCAGCGCCTACCCGGCACTGCGCCTGGTGGCCGCGCGGACCACGGCGCCGCGCGCGGCGATCGTCGGCAATGCCGCGCAGACCGTGCATCCGGTGGGCGCGCAGGGCTTCAACCTCGGCATGCGCGATGCGATGACGCTGGCCGAGCTGCTGCTGGCGCGCGCCTCGGGCGACCCCGGCGACCCTGCGTTGCTCGCCGCGTACGCGTTGCGCCGCGCCGAGGACCGCGCGCGCACGATCGCCTTCAGCGATGGCCTCGTGCGCGTCGCCTCGCGACGGACCGCGCTGCCTGCGCCGCTGCGCAGCCTGGGGCTGTTCGCCCTGGACACGGTGTCGGTGCTGCAGGGCCCGCTGGCGAGCGGGGCCATGGGCTATCGCGGCGAGGTCCCCGCGCTGTGCCGGACGGCATCGCCTTGAGCCGGCGTGGGCTGCTCGATGTCGCCGTGGTCGGCGGTGGCGTGGTCGGTGCCGCCTGCGCACTGGCCCTGTCCCGCCTGGACCTGCACGTCGCCCTGGTGGAACGCGCGCCGCCGCCGGCGTGGACGCCGGCCCGGCACGACCTCCGTGTGTACGCGTTCGCGCCCGACAACGCCGCCCTGCTCGCGACGTTGGGGGTGTGGCAGCCGGTGCTCGAGGCGGGCGGCGGCCGCCACGTGCAGGCGTATCGGCGCATGCGGGTGTGGGACGCGGGCGGGGGCGGCGAACTGGTCTTCGACGCCGATGCCGTCGGTGCACGCGAACTCGGCTGGATCGTGGAACACGCCCTGCTGGCCGACCGTCTCTGGCAGGCACTGCAGGCCGGCGGGGTCGACCTGCGCACCCCGGGCGAGGTGGTGGCGGTCGCGCAGACCGCGGAGGCGGTGGAGTTGCGGCTGGCGGATGGCGGGCGGATGCAGGCCAGGATCGCCGTGGCCGCGGACGGAGCGGCGTCCGGGCTGCGCCGCCTGGCAGGCCTGGACGTGTCGCGACACGACTACCACCAGGCCGGGGTGGTGGCCTACGTGGAGACCACCTCGCCGCACCAGGACACCGCCTGGCAGCGCTTCCTGCCGAGCGGCCCGCTGGCGTTCCTGCCCTGCGCCGATGGCGGCAGTTCGATCGTGTGGACGTTGCCGGACGACGAGGCGCGCGCCGTCGCTGCACTCGACGACGCGGCTTTCGGCGCTGCGTTGACCCGTGCGTCCGACGGGCGGCTCGGCACGTGCACGCCGAGCAGTCCGCGGGTGCTGTTCCCGTTGCAACGGCAGCTGGCGAGCGGCTACCGCGCCGGGCGCGTGCTGGTGCTCGGTGACGCCGCGCACGTCGTGCACCCGCTGGCCGGGCAGGGCGTCAACCTGGGCCTGCGCGACGTTGCAGCGCTGCACGCGACGGTGGCCGCTGCCCGGCAGCGCGGTGTTCCATGGGATGCGCCCGACCGGCTCGCGCGTTGGGCGCGCACGCGGCGCAGCGAGAATGCCCTGGCTGCGCACGCGTTCGAAGCGATCAACCGGGTGTTCTCGAACGAAGGCCTGGCCACTACCCTGCTGCGCGGGCCGTTGCTGGGCCTGGCCGGGCGGCTGTCGCCGCTGGCGGCCGGGCTGTGGCGCCGCGCTGCAGGGATCTGACGCCGGGCGCGACGCTCAGGGCCGTCCGCCGAGTGCCAGTACCGTGATCTCCTCGCGGTCGTGGTAGAGCTGGCGCGCGCGCAGCGCGACCGCCACCCCGGCCTCCTCGGCGAACTGATCGAGGCACAGCCGCGTTTCCAGCCAGCGCTTCTTCATCGGCAACTTGAGGTTGAACACCGCGTGCCGGCACCAGCCTTCGCGGAACCAGGTGGCCATCCGGGACGCCACCTTGCGCGGCTGCTCCACCATGTCGCAGACCATCCAGTCCAGCGCCTGCTGAGGCTGCCAGCGGAAGCCGTCCGCGCGCAGGTGCTCGACGAGCCCGCTGTCGAGCACGTGCTGGCGCAGCGGGCCATTGTCGATCGCGGTCACGTGCACGCCATGGCGCAGCAGGACCCAGGTCCAGCCGCCCGGTGCGGCCCCCAGGTCCGCAGCCCGCATGCCCGGGCGCAGCAGCTGCGCACGCTCGTCGTCGTCGAGCAGGGTGAGCAGCGCTTCCTCCAGCTTCAGGGCGGATCGCGAGGGGGCATCGCGATGCAGGCGCAGCCTTGGCACGCCCATCGGCCACGGTGCGCTGTCGACCGGGTCCGACCAGCACAGGAACAGATGGTCGCCATCCACGAAGCAGACGTGCAGCCGCGGCAGACCGGGATCGTCGGTGGGGCTCAGCGTGCCGTCGCCGCGGAGCGCGGGGCGCAGCGCATTGCCGAATGCGCGTGCCAGGCCCGCGAGTGGCTTGGCGGCATCGGTGTCCGGATGTTCGACCACCAGCATGCCGAAGCGTGGCGGACGCGCCGCGCCAGCGAGCGCGGCGCGGATCGGGGTGATGCGGTCGGCGGGATCGAGGGCGCGCAGTTCGGCGAGCAGCACCAGCTTCTGGCGCGCGAACACCAGCGAGCGCCATGGCAGCGCGTCGAAGCCGGGTGCCTCCCCGCCTGCCAGGAACAGCGCGTGGCCACTGCCGCGTTCGGTCCGGACGTGCCCGGCGATGCCGGCCGCGCCGGCGCGGTCGCCGAGCTCGGCGGCCAGCTCCGGTTCGAAGCCGGCACGGCAGTAGCACAGCAGCCCGCTCATGGCAGGGTGGCGGGCGCGGTCACGGTCGGCTCAATAGCGTCGCCCGCCAGCGCGTCCATAGTCGGCCAGGACCGCGCAGGCCCCGTCGCGCTCGAGGTCGCGGCGGACCTCGATGCCACGCCGCTGCAGTTCCCCCACCCAGTCGGCAGGCAGCGGGCCTTCGTCGAATTCGGTCAGAGCCTCCACGTCCGAGGCGCGCGCGCCGATCAGCAGCCGGTCGATGCCGGCCCAGACCGTGGCGCCGAAGCACTGGCAGCACGGCTGCGCGGACGTGGCGAGCGTGTACGGCCCGGCGCGGACGCCATCCGCACCCTCGTTCAG
>DATINB010000139.1:0-1899 GCA_035474775.1 Luteimonas sp. | reverse complement strand
GTGCCAGTACTCCTCCGAAGACGGCCTGCCCGGCGACTGGCATCTCGTCCACCTGGGCAGCCGCGCGGTCGGCGGGGCGGGCCTGGTGTTCACCGAGGCGATGGCGGTCTGTCCGGAGGGCCGCATCTCCCCGCAGGACGCCGGCCTGTGGAACGACGCGCAGGCCGACGCCTGGGGCAGGATCGCTGCCTTCGTGACCGCGCAGGGCAGCGTGCCGGCCGTGCAGCTGGCGCATGCCGGCCGCAAGGCGAGCACCTACGCACCCTGGCGCGGCCACGGCGAGGTCGCGGCCGAGGCCGGGGGCTGGCAGACCGTGGCGCCATCCGCGCTGGCCTACAACGGGAACTACCCCTTGCCCGTGGCGCTCGACGAAGACGGCATCCGCGCCGTCGTCGACGATTTCCGCGCCGCCACCCGCCGCGCACTCGCCGCCGGCTTCGGTGTCGTGGAGGTGCATGCCGCGCATGGATACCTGCTGCACCAGTTCCTGTCACCGCTGTCCAACCAGCGCCAGGACGCCTATGGCGGCAGTTTCGAAAACCGCACCCGCGTCCTGCGCGACGTGCTCGCCGCGGTGCGCTCGGCGTGGCCGGAGGAGCGGCCCCTCTGGCTGCGCATCTCGGCCAGCGACTGGGTGGACGGAGGCTGGGACATCGAGCAGAGCATCGAACTGGCGCGCCAGGTCAAGGATCTCGGGGTCGACCTGGTCGACGTCTCCAGCGGTGGCCTGCATCCGGCGCAGACGATCGAAGTCGGCCCCGGTTACCAGGTGCCGTTCGCTGCGCGCATCCGCGCGGAGGCGGGCATCGCCACGGGCGCGGTGGGCCTGATCACCGACGCGGCGCAGGCCGAGGCCATCCTCGCCGAAGGCCGGGCCGACGTGGTGCTGCTGGCGCGCGAATTCCTGCGCGATGCCTACTTCCCGAGGCGGGCAGCGGCCGAGCTCGGAGTGGTCGCGGAGGCTCCGCCGCAGTACGGCCGCGCGTGGTGAGCGGCGCCATCCCGGCCTGGTGCCGACGTCGTGACGCTCAGGCCATCTCGCGTTTCGCGATGTCGATCCACTCGCGCTGCTCGCGACGGTAATAGCCGGGCGAGGCCGCCGATCGCCGCAGCGTCTCGTCGAACACCTCGCGGGCCTTGTCCGCCTGCCCCTGCTGCTTGAGCAGCAGCGCATAGCGGACCCGTGCCTCCTCGCCTGGATAGCCCTGCACGAGTGCTTCGTACTCGTGCAGGGCGGCGGGGCCGTCGCCCAGCTGTTCGACGGCGCGGGCGTAGAGCAGGTGGCCGTCGCTCGAGCGAAACGTCGGGTTGGCGGCGATCAGGGCATCCAGCGTGGCCTTCGTCGCATGCGCGTCCCCCAGCGCGAGCTGTGCGGTCGCGAGCCCGAGCATCAGCTCCGGATCCGTCGCGTACAGGCCCTTGAGCGACGAGCGGAACAGCTCCGCCGCATGCGCATGGTCTCCCGCGCGCAGGCTCTCTTCGGCCAGCAGCCGGCGGTTCTGCAAGGTATCCGCCACGTCGAGGCGAAGGGCCGCCGCACGCGTCCTGCGCGTGGGGTCGATACGGTCCTGCACGCCACGCACCGCCTGGCGGGCGGCACGGTTGTTCCGCAGCCCGGGCAGCACCTCGGCGAGCAGGTACACGGCAACGGCGATGTACGAGCCGATGAGCAGGATGAACAGCCAGTACATCGGGCGCCCGCTGCGGACTGCGTGGACCGCGCAGGCGATCTGCAGCAGGATCGAAAGCAGCAGGACCGGGCTCATGCGCGCGACGCGCGCGGCGGCTCCGCCGCCTCGTACGCGCCATACCCGCGCAGGCGCTCGTAACGGCGCTGCAGCAGGCCGTCCACCGGCAGCTGCTCCAGCGCATCGAGTTCGTTCATGAGCACCGCCTTGA
>DATINB010000138.1:0-2556 GCA_035474775.1 Luteimonas sp. | reverse complement strand
TCAGCCGCGAGTGGCTCGGCGTCCGCGGCCGGCGCGCGGTCCGGCCGTTGCGGGCCGATGTGGCTGTCGAGGAAATCGAGCACCTGGGTGTAATAGGACATGCGGTTCTCGTCGCCCCAGATTCCGTGCGTCTCGTTGCGGAAGAAGTCGTGGTCGACGGCCTTGCCGGCCTTGTCGAACGCCGCCAGCATCGCCTTGGCATGTTCGAACGAGACGCGCTGGTCGCGCTTGCCATGGATCATCAGCACCTGCGCCCGGATGCGCCCGGCATGGGCCACCGGCGAGGCCTCCAGCAGGCGCTTCGGATCGTCCCCCACCGCGCGCTCGAGGTACCGGCGGCCGGATCGCGACCGCTTGATGTCTCCCCAGCTGCGCATGAGGTTGAGGTCGGTGACGGCGGCGGTGGCCACCACGCACTGGTACAGCTCCGGCGCCCGTACCGCGCCCATCAGGGCGGCGTACCCACCGTAGCTCGACCCCCACAGGCAGGTCCGCCCGGCCTGGCCGTGGCCATTGGCCAGCGCCCACCGGGTGGCATCGGTCAGGTCGTCCTGCATCAACCCGCCCCACTGGCGGTAACCGGCTTCGATGAACGCGCGGCCGCGCCCGGCCGAGCCGCGGAAATTCACGCGCAGCACGGCATAGCCGCGTGCGGCCAGCACCTGGACCTCCTCGTCGTAGTCCCAGCCATCGCGGATCCCGAAGGGACCGCCATGGGGCATCACCACCAGCGGCGGCGACGTGCCCCGCAGCGGGATGGTGAGATAGCCGTCGAGCATGCCGCCGTCGCGGGTGGGGATGTCCACCGGCCGCGCCGGTGCCAGCGCGCCCGGATCCAGCCATGGCTTGGCGCGCACCATCAGCGCACTGCGCTTCGAATCGCGGTCGAACAGGTAGTAGCTGCCCGGATCCCGGTCGCCCCAGACCGTGACCACGGCATGCCGGGCGTCGCGAGAGCCGCTGGTGACCGCGACCGCATCCTCCGGGAACGCCGCCTCGAGCAGGCGGATCAACCGGGCGTCGGGATCGTCGGGGTTCCAGAACCGTGCACGTGGCACGCCGCGCCCATAGGCGGCCCCGATGGGCTGGGTGCCGTCGACGGACCAGACCAGGTGGACCGGATCCTGGTCGGGATCGGACATCACCACCTCGCGCGTCCCGGTGGCGAACGTGACGCGCTCGATGACATCCGGGCCGGCCTTGCGCTGGCTGCGCAGGAATCCGCTCAGGCCATCACGCGAGACGCCCAGTGGCACGACCTCCACGCCACTCGTGGCCTCGTCGTTGAGCTGGGTCCAGTTGCCGTCGTCGAGCATCCAGGACTGCTGCACGTCGTCATCGTCGCGGCCGTGGGCGAAGCGCACCGCGCCCATCTGGTCGGACAGGAAGGACGCATCGAGCATGGGCGCGTCGGCGATCCGCCGGCCGGCCCGGCTGCCGTCGTTGTCGCTCTCCTGGACGTGGTTCCAGCATCCCTTGGTGGACGACTTCCCGCAGATGCTCACCAGGATCCGCTCCTGGTCGCCGAGGAGGGTATCGACGATGTCGGCGTGGAACGACCGCCGCCGCTTGCCGTCGACATCGACCGCGAGAATCCCCGCCTCGAGATACGACTCCTGCACCGTGTTGCCCACCCGCGAGTTCATCAGGAAGAGTCGGCGGTCGCCAGCCCAGGCGATCCGGTCGACGGCGCCATCCTCCTGCGGGTCGAGCACGCGCACCAGCGCATTGGTGCGGCGATCGATGATGGCCAGCACCACGCGGTCGTCGAGCCTGCGTGTCGCCGCGATGTAGTCGCCACCTGGCGACATCGCCACGAAGGTGTGCTCCGAAGGGCGCAGCAGTTCCGCCAGTGAGGGCGGCGAAGGCGGCGACGCCGCCGAGGCAATGCTGGCCACGCACCACAGCAAGGGCAGCAGGGCCAGGCTCGTCCGCTCGTGCATCCGTCATCCCCGTCAAGCAGCACGCCCCCGCGGGCCGCAGGGCAGTCTACCGGCCTCGGCCACGGCCGTGCGTCGGCCGTGCAGGCCGGGCCGTGCCAGGCTGGGCTCAGCGCTTGCGCTGCAGCATGGTCCCGGTGCAGTTCCTGTTGCCGCAACGGCAGCCCCACAGCTTCTTGGCCTTGGGGGTATGCGGTTCGTCCAGGACGATGCCGTAGTTGTAGGTCAGCTCCTCGCCCGGCTTGATCCGGCGGATCGCTTCGATGAACACCTTGTCGCGGCGCTTGTCGCCCTTGTCGTCCTCTTCGACCACCGCCTCGCAGTTCGGCTTGCAGCTGTGGTTGATCCAGCGCGCCACGTTGGAACGCGCGTTGCCGTCGATGACGTACTCGTCGTTGAGGGTGAACAGGAAGGTATGCCCGGTTTCCTCCTCCTCGCCGTATTCGGCGTCCACGTCGTCGTGGGTCCGCAACACGCCCATGTAGCGGATGATCCGCTCGCCCTTGGCGATCTCCTCGGTGGCGAACACGCCCTTGCCGTGGATGGAGGAGCGGCGCGAGACGATCTTGCTGGGCATGGGCGCGGAGAGTCCGGGGCGAGGGCGCGCATTGTCTAA
>DATINB010000137.1:0-2967 GCA_035474775.1 Luteimonas sp. | reverse complement strand
GCCGTGCATGCCGCCGAGATCGTGCCTGCGTTGCACGCCGCGCTGGCGTCGCGGGGGGCCTTCGAGTGGGAAGACCGGTTCGGCGACGCGGTACCCTGTGCCGCCGCGCGCAGGATCGAGGACATGTTCGAACACCCGCAGGTGCTGGCCGAAGGCATGGTCGCCACGCTGGAACATCCCACCGTGGGCCGCTACCGTGGGGTGGCCAACCCGATCCGCTTCGGGCGCACGCCACGCCCGGCTCCGTTCGCCGCGCCGGTGCTCGGCCAGGATTCGGCGCTGCTGGCGGGGATGGGCGACGGCACGTCCGCGGGGGGATCCGGCGCCCCGGACCCAGGCATCGCGCACGGGCGGCAGCCGTGAACGCCGCCGATCCGGATCGCATCGCCGCGGACGGTGGGTCGCGCCTTGCCCAGCTGCGCACCCTGTCCGTGGTGGTGGCCGACACCGGCGACCTCGAGGCCGTGCGCAGGCTGCGGCCGGTCGACTGCACGACCAACCCCAGCCTCGTGCGCAAGGCGCTCGACCTGCCGGTGCATGCCGACCTGGTGGAGGCGGAGCTCGCCTGGGGCCGCACGCAGTCCGGCGAGCCCGCCACGGTGGCGGCCGCGGTCGTCGACCGCCTCACCGTGGCGATCGGCGCCAGGCTGCTGGCGCTGATTCCGGGCCGGGTGTCGACCGAGGTCGATGCCGACCTGTCGCTGGATACCGACGCCACGGTCGCCAAGGCGCGCGCGCTGCTGGCGCTGTACGCCGCGCACGGCATCGGCCGCGAGCGCGTGCTGATCAAGATCGCGGCCACCTGGGCCGGGATCCGTGCGGTCGAGGTGCTGCAGCGCGAGGGCATCGACTGCAACGTCACGCTGGTCTTCAACCATGCGCAGGCGCTGGCCTGCGCCGAGGCCGGGGCATTCCTGCTGTCGCCATTCGTCGGTCGCATCCTCGACTGGCACGTGGCACGTGGCGAGGTGCCTGCCGACATCGAACACGACCCCGGCGTGCTGTTCGTGCGCCGCGTGTACGACACCTTCAAGCGCCGCGGCCTGTCGACCGTGGTGATGGCGGCCTCGTTCCGCTCCACCGCACAGGTCGAGGCGCTAGCCGGCTGCGACCGGTTGACCATCGCCCCGGACCTCCTCGATGCGCTGGAGCGCGCGGGCGGGCACCTGCCGCGCCGACTGCACCCGACGGCTGCTTCGGAGACCGGGTGGGTGCCGGTGGACCAGGCTGCGTTCGCACGTGCGCTGGCCGACGACGCCATGGCGCGCGAGAAGCTCGACGAGGGCATCGCGGCCTTCACCGCGGACCTGCTCGCGATCCGCATCAGCGTCGAGGCGCGGCTGCGCGGTTGAACGCGCCGTGGGATCCGCGAGCCGCCGGCCGGGCGCCGCGGCGGTGGCCCGTTCCGACCCGCGCCCGCCGGTCGCGCGGCGCCTGACCGGCGGGGAGCATCCGGTCAGCGGGCACCGCTCGCTACAATGCACGACCGACGCGGCGCCAGCCCACCCCGGATATTCGCCGATGACCTCCAGCCCGCACAGCGACGACCTCGACCGCCTCGAGGCCGAGAGCCTGCACATCCTGCGCGAGGTGGCCGCCGAGTGCCGCAACCCGGTGATGCTGTACTCGATCGGCAAGGACAGCTCGGTCCTGCTGCACCTGCTGCTGAAGGCATTCGCGCCGGCGCGGCCCTCGATCCCGCTGCTGCACGTCGACACCACCTGGAAGTTCGGCGAGATGATCGCCTTCCGCGACCGCCGGGCCGCGGAGACCGGCATCGATCTGCGCGTGCACGTCAACACCGACGGCGTGCGCGACGGCGTGGGCCCGCAGAGCCATGGCGCCAGCGTGCACACCGAGGTCATGAAGACCCAGGCGCTCAAGCAGGCGCTCGCGGCCGGCGGCTACGACGCCGCCATCGGCGGCGCGCGGCGTGACGAGGAGAAGTCGCGCGCCAAGGAACGCGTGTTCTCGTTCCGCGATGCCGGGCAGCGCTGGGATCCGCGCCGCCAGCGGCCCGAGGTCTGGAGCCTGTACAACCCGCGCGTCGGCGCCGGAGAGAGCGTGCGCGTGTTCCCGCTGTCCAACTGGACCGAGCTCGACGTGTGGCGCTACATCCGTCGCGAGGACATCCCGCTGGTGTCGCTGTACTTCGCCGCCGAGCGTCCGGTGGTGGAACGCGATGGCGCGCTGCTGATGGTCGACGACGCGCGCTTCCGGCTCGCGCCGGGGGAAGTGCCGTCGATGCGCCGGGTGCGTTTCCGCACCCTCGGCTGCTATCCGCTCACCGGCGCCGTCGCGTCCGAGGCCGCCGACCTCGACGCGGTCATCGCCGAGATGGAGACCAGCGCGCTGTCCGAGCGGGCCGGCCGGCTGATCGACCACGCCGATGGCGACTCGATGGAGAAGAAGAAGCGCGAGGGCTATTTCTGATGGCGGCGCACGACTTCCTGCGCGTGGTCGCCTGCGGCAGCGTGGACGACGGCAAGTCGACCCTGATCGGCCGCCTCCTGCACGACTCCAAGTCCCTGATGGCCGACGAGCTCGGCACCGCCGCCGACCTCGCGCGCCTGACCGACGGCCTGCGAGCCGAGCGCGAGCAGGGCATCACGATCGACGTCGCCTACCGCCACTTCGCCACGCCGAACCGGCGCTTCGTGCTCCACGACTGCCCCGGCCACGCGCAGTACACGCGCAACATGGCCACCGGCGCCTCGACCGCGGACCTCGCGCTCGTGCTGGTCGACGCCCGCCGCGGGCTGACCGAGCAGTCGCGCCGTCACGCCGCGCTCGCCGGGCTGCTCGGCGTGCCGCAGATCACGGTCTGCGTGAACAAGATGGACCTCGTCGGCTACGCCGAGGAGCGCTTCGACGCCGTCGTGCGCGAGTTCCTGGACTTCTCCGCCGGCGCCGGCCTCTGCGACCTGACCTTCATCCCCGTCAGCGCGCTGCACGGCGACAACGTCG
>DATINB010000136.1:0-2569 GCA_035474775.1 Luteimonas sp. | reverse complement strand
GGCGCAATGGGCCGGCGTGCCGGAGATGGCGATCGGCTATGCGGGGCTCAAGGATCGCCACGCCGTGACCCGTCAGCGCTTCAGCGTGCACCTGCCGCATCGCGTCGCCCCGGCACTCGAGACGCTGGCGTCGCCGGAATTGCGCGTGCTCGACCATGCGTGGCACGCCCGCAAGCTGCCGCGCGGCGCCCTGGCCGGCAACCGTTTCCGGTTGGTGCTGCGCGACGTCGACGGCGATCGCGACGGCATCGGGGCGCGCCTGCGCGCGATCGCCACGACCGGGGTGCCCAACTACTTCGGTGAGCAGCGTTTCGGGCGCGGCGGCGACAACGTCGACAAGGCGCGGAGCATGTTCGCCGGCCGCCGCGTTCGCCGCGAGGAACGCGGCCACCTGCTGTCGGCGGCGCGCTCGTCGCTGTTCAATGCCGTGCTCGCCGCACGCGTCGGCGACGGCAGCTGGAACCTGGGCCTGGAGGGCGAGTGCTGGATCCTCGACGGCAGCCGCAGCGTGTTCGGCCCCGAGCCCTGGACCCCGGTACTGGCCGAGCGCCTCGCGCGGTTCGACATCCATCCCAGTGCACCGCTGTGGGGCAGCGGCGACCTGCGCACCACCGGTGCGGCGCACCTGCTGGAGTGCGCGGTGCTGGACACCGACGCCCTGCGACCGTTGCGCGAAGGACTGCAATCGGCAGGCCTGCGCCAGGAGCGCCGCGCCAACCGCCTGCGCCCCGATTCGCTGGCGTGGGCGTGGGATGGCGATGCGCTGGTCCTGGAGTTCACGCTGCCACCGGGCACCTATGCGACGACGGTGCTCGCCGAACTCGGTGACGTGCGCGACGCCCACGCCGACTGACCCATCAGCGCGGCGCCAGCAGCACCGGCACCACCCCGACCCGTCAGCGCGGCGCCAGCAGGACCAGCACCGCCCCGGTACCCCCCTGGGCAGGCGGCGCGGAATGGAAGGCCAGCACGTCGGCACGATGGCGCAGCAGACGGTCGACCACGTTCTTCAGCACCGGCAGGCTGCCCTCCGAGTTCATGCCCTTGCCATGGACCACGCGGACACAGCCGAAGCCGGCCGCGCGCGACTCGCCCAGGAAGCGGCGGAGCATCGCCTCCGCCTGCACCGCCTCCACGTGGTGCAGGTCGAGCTCGTCCTGCGCGGCGTACAGGCCGCGACCGAGGCGTTGCAGGATCCTCGGCGACACCGCCTCGCGGCGATGGCGCATGGTGTCGCCGCGATCGAGCAGGAAGGCATCCTCCGAGCCGCGCTGGAAGGCGTCGCGGGCATCGTCCTCGTCGCGCTGCGCCATGTGCGCACGGGGTCGCGGCTGCGGCCGGGCCGGGGGCAGGGGGGTCGCCGGCAGTTCGCGCACGTGGCCGATCGCCGCGCGGAACAGCGCGGCGTCGTCGTCGGAAGTGACCACGGGCGCCTGCGGTGGCTTGCGTCCTGCCTTCATCGCGCCAGCCTAGCGCATGCGCCGCGACGCGGGGTCGAGGCCCGATGCCATCCGTTATCATGGGCGACCGCATCTTCGAGGCGGTCGCAGAGAGGGCGATGCACGTGGCGAAGCGCTCATGAGGATCCTGGTCAGCAACGACGACGGCGTCGCGGCGCCCGGCATCCGCGCACTGGCCGAGGGCCTGCGCGCC
Organism: Luteimonas sp.; assembly: GCA_035474775.1. Taxonomy (GTDB): domain Bacteria; phylum Pseudomonadota; class Gammaproteobacteria; order Xanthomonadales; family Xanthomonadaceae; genus Luteimonas. The sequence continues at coordinate 916 of DATINB010000136.1, read as the reverse complement.
GCCGGCCACGAGGTGCTGGTGGTGGCGCCCGACCGCGACCGTTCGGGCGCGAGCAATTCGCTGACCCTGGACATGCCGCTGCGCGTGGTGCAGCTGGATGCGCAGACCTGGTGCGTCCACGGCACGCCGACCGACTGCGTGCATGTCGCCATCACCGGCCTGCTGGCGCTCGATCCCGACATCGTGGTCTCGGGCATCAACAACACCGCCAACCTCGGCGATGACGTGATCTACTCCGGCACCGTGGCGGCGGCGATGGAAGGCCGCTTCCTGGGGCTGCCGGCCGTCGCGATGTCGCTGGCCACGCGCGACCACGACGGCGCGCACTACGCCACCGCCGCGCGCGTGGCGGTCGAGATCGTGGCGCGCCTGAAGGCCGATCCGCTTCCGGCCGACACCATCCTCAACGTGAACGTCCCCGACCTGCCCTGGGACGAAGTCGCCGGCTTCGAGGTCGGCCGCCTCGGCAATCGCCATCGGGCCGAACCGTGCGTGCCACTGCAGGATCCGCGGGGCCGCACCTGGTGGTGGATCGGTGCCGCCGGGCCGGAGCAGGACGCCGGGCCCGGCACCGATTTCCATGCCATCCGCAGCGGCCACATCGCGATCACCCCGATCCACGTCGACCTCACCCGCTACCAGGCACTGGAGCAGGTGGCGAGCTGGGTCGGCGGCCTGGAGGCGTCGCTGGCCACCGGGGTGCCGGCGTGACCGCCCGTCTGCGCCTCAAGCCGGAGGCGATCGGCATGGGCATGACCTCGCAACGCGCCCGCGACCGCCTGATCGAACGCCTGCGCCAGCCCGCGGGCGCAAACCACGGCATCCAGGACGAGCGCGTGCTCCATGCGATCCGGACCGTGCCGCGCCACCTGTTCGTCGACGAGGCATTCGCCACGCGTGCGTACGAGGACACCGC
>DATINB010000135.1:0-3831 GCA_035474775.1 Luteimonas sp. | reverse complement strand
CGGCGCCTGGCCCGGGCGCCGGCGACCCCCGCCGGAGGTGGGCACCGGCCAGCGCCGGAGCCTGCCCATGAGCCACCACAGCCGCCTGTCCAGCTTCGTCCTCGACTGCCAGGTCGACGACCTGGCGCCGCACCTCGCATTCTGGAGTGCGGCGCTCGGCAAACGGGTCGATCCCGCCCACGACGATGGCCGCTACGCCGGCCTCGACACCGCGCGCGACGAGCCGATCCTCCTGCTGCAGAAGGTCGGCCACCCGTCGCGGATCCATCTCGACATCGAGACCGACGACGTCGATGCGGAGGTGGCGCGCCTGGAAGGACTCGGTGCGCGCCGTATCGAGAAGGTCGACACCTGGTGGGTCATGGAGGCACCGAGCGGGCACCGCTTCTGCGTGATCCGCCAGCAACGCGAGCCGTTCGGCCCGCACACCAATCGCTGGGACGACTGAGCGCGATGGGTGCGGCGGACCGGCTCGGTGCGGCCGACGGGGATCATGGCATCCACCTCGTCGACACGCAGTACATCCGGCCCCGTTTCGGTGCTGCCTACCTGGTGGTGGAACACGGCCGCGGCGCCTTCATCGACTGCGGCACCGCACTGTCGGTGCCGCACATGATGGCCGCACTCGACGCCGTTGGGCTGGCTGCGCAGGACGTCGACTGGCTGATCGTCACCCACGCCCATCTCGACCACGCCGGCGGCGCCGGTACGTTGATGGCGCAGCTGCCCGTCGCGCGCCTGGTGGCGCATCCACGGGCGGCGCCCCACCTCGTCGCGCCGGCCCGTTTGATCGAAGGGACCGTCGCGGTGCACGGTGCGGCGGCATTCGCCCGCCACTACGGCGCGGTCGTCGCCGTCGACCCGGCGCGCGTCGCCATCGCCGCCGATGGCGAGACCGTGGACCTGGCCGGACGGGCCCTGCTCTGCGTCGACACCCCCGGGCATGCACGCCACCACCTGTGCGTCTGGGACGCGCGCAGCCGCAGTTGGTTCACCGGCGACACCTTCGGACTGTCCTACCGCCAGTTCGACAGCGATCGTGGGGCATTCGCGCTGCCCTCGACGTCACCGGTGCAGTTCGACCCGGTGGCGGCGAAGGGCTCGATCGCACGCCTGCTCGAACGCGATCCGGTGGCCATGTACGTCACCCACTTCGGGCGCGTCGACGCACCGCGCCGGATGGCCGCCGACCTCGTCGCCACGCTCGACACGATGGTGGCGCACGCGCGCCGGCTGCGCGACGCGCCGGACCGGCACGCGCGGCTGGTCGACGCGCTGGTGGCCGACGTCCTGCAGCGCCTGCACGTGCACGGTGCGCCGGTCGACGACGCCACCGCGCTGGCGCTGCTGGGCAGCGACCTCGACCTCAATGCGCAGGGCCTGCTGGCCTGGCTGGACACGGGCGCGCCCTAACGGCACCGCCATTGCCGGCGTCGCGGTTCGCGTCGCAGTCGTTCGCGCCCGACCGCCCGGATCACGCGCTGGTTGGCCCGGCGGCGTCCGAGCTGGAGCGGCGCGAGGGCCACCGAGGCACCACCCCGCCGTCAGCCGTCGTCAGCCGTCGTCGGCGTCGCGCAATGACGCCAATGCCGCCTGCAGCACGTGCACGCCGATGCCCTCGCCGGCGACACCGAGCAGTGTGTCGCCCAGGTACAGCATTCCGCCGTCGCCTTCGCGCAATCCCTGCCCGCCGCTGGTACGCAGGCGGGCCAGCAGTTGCCCGGCATCGCGCGCCGACTCGTGGCCTGCGCCCTGCAACAGCACACCGCCGGTGCCGTCGAGAAGCTTGAAGTGGAAGCGGCCGTCGACTTCGCGGTACTGCTTGAACTGCAGGGCGACCGGCCGGCTCCGGGCGGCGGCCGGATCCGCATCGCCATCGGCCGCCGGCGGGCATGCGGACAGATCGCGCAGGCCCACCGCCGAGCGCAGGCTGCGCAGGAACGGTGTCGCCTGCTCGTCGCGCAGTCGCGCAGCACCCTCGCGCAACTGGCGCTCGATCAGGGCCGGGTCGGCCACCAGCGCGTCGTAGCGGGCGCGCAGCGGGGCCACCTCGGCATCGATGCGCGCGAACACCTGCGCCTTGGCGTCGCCCCAGGCGATGCCCGATGCAAAGGCCGCCTGCATCGCCTGCGTCTCCGCCACGCTGGCGAACGCCTGGTAGAGCTGGAACAGCGCCGAGCCTTCGCTGTCCTTGGCCTCGCCGGGCGGGCGCGAATCCGTGACGATCGAGAACACCAGCCTGCGCAGGGTTTCGCGCGGCGCGAACAGCGGGATGGTGTTGTCGTAGCTCTTCGACATCTTGCGGCCATCGAGCCCGGGCAGGGTGGCGACCTGCGCATCCACCGCGGCCTCGGGCAGGGTGAAGTGCGCGCCGTAGAGGTGGTTGAAGCGCTGCGCGATGTCGCGCGCCATCTCGATGTGCTGCACCTGGTCGCGTCCCACCGGGACCCGGTGCGCATTGAACAGCAGGATGTCGGCCGCCATCAGCACCGGGTACATGAAGAGCCCCGCGCTGACGCCGGCGTCGTCGTCCTCGCCCTCGGCGCGATTGCGGTCGACCGCCGCCTTGTAGGCATGCGCGCGGTTGAGCAGCCCCTTTCCGGCGACGCAGGTCAGCAGCCAGCTGAGCTCGTTGGTCTCCGGCACGTCGGACTGGCGGTAGAAATGCACGCGCCCGGGCTCCAGCCCGCAGGCCAGCCACGCCGCGGCGATCTCCAGCGTGGAGCGTTGCACGCGTGCCGGATCCTGCACCTTGATCAGCGCATGCAGGTCGGCCAGGAAGAAGTAACTGTCCACGCCGGTTGCACGACTCGCGGCGATGGCGGGACGGATGGCGCCGACATAGTTGCCCAGGTGCGGGGTGCCGGAGGTGGTGATGCCGGTCAGCACGCGGATCGGTCGGGTGGGCGTCATCGCTGGATTCGCGTGGTCGGCAACGGCCGGGGTGCCAGTCTAGCGGCGCGGACAACCCCGTTCGCCAGGCCCGTGCGTTGGCCGGTATCCACACCGGAGACCGCCATGCACCCGTCACCTCTGCAACGCCTGCTCGTCCTGGCCACCGCGGGCCTGTTCGCGGTCGCCTGCACACCGCTCCATGCGCGCCCGCTGGTCGATCTCACCGTCGTCGACCGCGACGCCGGCGAATGGTTGACGGGGTACCCGCATCGCGGCGAGGACTGGATCGCCGGGACCCCGGGCCACCGGTACGGCGTGCGGCTCGCCAACCGCAGCAACGAGCGCGTGCTGGTGGTGCTGTCGGTCGATGGCGTCAACGCCGTCAGCGGGCAGAGCGCGCACCCGTCGCAGACCGGCTACGTGCTCGAACCCGGGCAGGACACCCAGGTGGACGGGTGGCGCAAGTCCGACGAAGCCGTGGCGCAGTTCGTGTTCACCGACCTGGCGGACAGTTACGCCGCGCGCACCGGGCGGCCACGCGACGTCGGCGTGATCGGGATCGCGGTGTTCCGCGAGCAGCCTGCGCCGCGTCCGGACTGGGAGCCGGCACCGGTCGCGCAGTCGCGCGATGCCACGGCGCCGGCGCCCGCCGCCGCGGCGCGCGGCAGCGCTGCCGAAGCCGCGCAGCAGTCGCTGGGCACCGGACACGGGGATCGCGAGTGGGCGCCGGTCTCGCGGACCGGGTTCGTGCGTGCGTCGCGGACACCGGCACAGGTCACCCAGCTGCGCTACGACGCCGTGGAGGTGCTCGCCGGGCTCGGCATCCTGCCCCGGCCCGGGATGCCGCCGCGCCGGCAGGTGCCACGCGCATTTCCAGGTGGCTACGTGGCGGATCCGCCGCCGCGATACTGACCGCCCGGACAGCGGAAAGGCCGG
>DATINB010000134.1:0-5132 GCA_035474775.1 Luteimonas sp. | reverse complement strand
TCGATCGTGTACCTGATGGCGCTGTTCGCGTTCCTGCTGGTCGACCACTGGCTGCTGCCGTGGCTGCAGCCGGCGCCGGCGTTCGAACTGCTTCGCGCCGGCTGACGGCGCACCACCGCGGCGCGGTCAGGACGCACGCCGTGCAGGCGCACGCGGCACCTGCCTACCTGCACGTGGATGGGTCCTCGGGCGACGCCAGGGCCGGCCGCCCGGTCAGGTGGGCCGTGCGCGCTCGATGATGTCGTCGAGCGTCGCCGGGGTCACCACCCAGCGTGCGGCGTCCTCGCCGTAGGCGAACTCGAGGGTGATGCGGTTCGACGGTCGCGCGATGCGCACCACGCAGGCGTCCCACGGCGCCTCGCCTTCGACCCGCGTCCCGTCGCGCAGCGCGTCGAGCGCCGCTTCGACCGCAGGGGAGCGTGGCGTCGCCGCCTCGGCGGGTGCACCCGCGCGATAGCGGAAGCCGGCGATCCGCCGGGTCGCGCCCTCGTAACCGACCAGCAGCGCGTAGCCGTCGAACGCGCCGTCGGCGACCACGGGATCGGCGACGATCGCCTGGCCCACGGCGTGCACCAGGACGTCGCGATCACTGCTCATCAGAAGGGTGCTCCGGGTGGTGATGGGTATCGCGGCGTGCCGTGGCTGCCGCCGATCAGGCCGCCGCCGCGATCAGGTCGTCCATCTCGTTGCGGCGGATGGTGTCGTAGACCTGTCCGGCGGCGTTGTCGAACACGGTCAGCGCCGGATCATAGACGACCTTCCCGGACGCGGGATCGATCACTTCGTAGTCGACCGCCACCGTGTCGGGGCGCTGCTGACCACCGGGGCCGAGGTCGATGCTGATCCGCACGTCCATGCCCTCGGCGAGCCAGTCGGACCACTCCTGCTCGATCCGCGCGTAGGTGCCGGTGTTGAAGCTGCCTTCCTGCGGGAACATGTTGACCGATCCATGCCCCGCGACGAAGCGGTAGGCGAGCATGTGCCCGGTGTGGTCGGCGGTGCCGGCCAGGCCGTGGTCGGTGCGGAACTGGGACTGTGCGTTGGCCTCGATGCGGTCATGGTCGCGGTCGGCGCTGGAGGGCTCCCAGGTCAACGTGGCCTCGGCACCGGTCGGGCGGCCGCGCTCGTCGAACGTCCACATGACCTCGTTGGCCTCGCCTGATGCGATGTCGGCGATGGTCGCGTTGACCGCGCCCACGGCCACCTCCTCGCGCACGCCGACGGTGCCGTCGGGCAGGGCGCCGGTGGTGAGGAACGCGTTGACTGCGGCGACGGTGCCCGGCGCGTCGGCATCGTCGAACAGCACCTTGTGCAGCGCGAAGTCATCGCGGTCCAGCGGCTGCGAGGCCGGGCCCGCGACCTTGGGCGCATCGAACACCGCGGCGTCGGCGCTCGCCACGCGCAGCTCCCCGTCCTTGGTGCGTCCGATGGTGATCGCCAACTGCTCGATCCGGGTGTCGTTGATCGCTGCGATCTCCCGGAAGCCCGCCTCGAACGGCGTGCCGACGTAGTCCGCGCCGTCGAGGCGCACGGTGGTGCCCGGGGGGATCGACGCCGGATCGAACGGATTGACCGCGCGCATGGCGGCCGGCGTGGCGGCGTCCTTCGGCATGTCGACCTGGAACGCCACCTCGGCGCGCGTGGCTGGCGCATCCGGCGTGCTGATCCGGACCTCGGTACTGGAGGTGAACGTGGTGCGCCCGGAACGCGTGGCCTCGCCGGTGGTACGCGTCGATGCCGGATCGGTGTCGACCTTCACGTCGGCCGCGCCACCGGCCGGGTGCCCGGCCGCTGCACCCGCCGCTGCGCCCCGGGCACTGTCGGCGGACCACGTGCCCGCGGCCGTGAACAAGGCACCTGTCCCCACGGGGTATGCCGGAAGGCTGCTGTCCTGCGGTCGGAAGGCGGAAATCGTCATCGGTCTGCGCAGTCGCGACGCCATGGCGCCAATGGACCTGCACCATACGGAGGCGTTTGCCGACTCGACAGTTGGGGAAAACCCCATGCCGGAATGCGTTGCGCGGTCATGGCGCTGTCATCGAACCGTGTGCCACCGCGCGTCCGCTTCCGCGTCGGTGCGGCACACGCCGACATCAGGTCGTCTCCGAAGGGTGTTCCCGGCAGCGCGGCTCCGGGATCACGGGCGGGACGCCTCCTCCGGACTCACAGCGCGTCGTAGCTGAACACCCGCAGCTGCACGTTGCCCTGCAGGACGCCCGTGTCGGTGTGGAACTTGCCGGTCGAGTGCAGCTCGCCGGTGAAGGTGTACTCGCGGCCGGTCTCCAGCGCGCCCGACGGCATCAGCTGCGGCGTCTGCGGCTGCATGTACAGCGTCACCTCGCGGCCTTCGCTCTCCACCAGCACCGCCTGCCAGCGTCCGTCCTTGACCACGCCGGCGTTGACCCGCAACTGCTCGGGCTTGGGCGCCAGGTCGGTGACCGTGCCATTGAAGCGCACCAGCGAGCCGAGCATGCGGTCGTCGGGCAGGTCGTCGTACGCGGTGCCGGCGGCGCGCGCCTTGCGGCGTGCCGCGATGTTGGCGTCGGCCGCGGCGATGATCGAGGCGATGTCGCGGAAGCGCACCTGGAACCGCGTCTGGGCGCGCGCCAGCTGCTGCACCAGCGAGTCGGCCACCATCGCGATGCTGGAGCCGCGCAGCCGCGTGCATGCCGCAGGGTCCTCGCAGGGCCCGGCCAGGGACCGGGCGAGCTGCTCCGGGTAGGTGGTGAATTCGAGCATCCGCGCGATGCCGGGCGCATAGGCCGCCGCGGCGGTGCCCTTGCCCGGCGACACCACCAGCACGCCGCCGTTGCCGAGGTCGAGCTGGCCGATCCGCAGCTGGCGCAGCATCGCCCAGGCGTACTGCTGCACGTCCATGCCGTGCAGGTCGTCGGTCACCAGGATCGCGAACTCCAGCCCCTGCTCGCGCGCGACGCGCTGCAGCGCCGCCGCGATCCGGGTGGCGTCGGCAGGCTGCAGGGTGCCGGTCTCGTCGGCCAGGAAACGGCCGGACTTGAACGGGATCGACTGCGGAGAGGGTGCCGGCAGCGTCGTGCGCGCCGTCGGGGCGCCAGGCGCGACCGGTGCGACCGGCTGCACCGGCGTGGTCGACGGCGACGTCGACGGCCTGGTCGATGCAATGGGCGGCGTGTTCGCCGGCGTCGCGGGTGGCGTGGCCGGCGGCCCTGCCGACGGCGTCGCCGGAATGCCGGCGTCACAGCCACCCGCGCCGGCCTGGCGGCAGGCCTCCGTCCAGCCGTCGCCGATCGCGGCCACGCGCCGCGCCTTGGCCGGGTGCGTCGCCTGCTCGACGTCGCTGCCGATCCGATCCATCGCCGCGGTGGCGTCCGCGAGCCGCGCGCCCATCTTGTAGAGCACGTAGCCGCTGAACTTGTCGGCCTCCAGCTCGATCGCCGGGCGGCTGCCGCCGGCGGTGATGGTGTGGCCGGACAGGTGGTGGCCGATCTCGTGGGCCATGATCGACACCGGCGCCCAGTCGCCCGCGGCCAGGCGCCGGGTGGCGTCGATGAAGTCCGGGTTGAACGCGATCACCCGCTGCGGGACCTTGGCGTCGTCGAGCAGGATCACCGCGAGCGCGTTGGGCACCGGGCCGGCGGTGACCAGGAAGTTCGCGGGCAACCCGGTGTAGCCCATGATCCGGTCGACCATCGCGCGGCAGTCCGCCGGTGCCTTGCCGCGCAGGTCGCCGGGCGCCACGGCGATCGATCCGCCCTCGTAGGAACAGGCCTGCAGGGTCGACGCGATCGCGTCCACGCGGGCGCGGTCGGTCCATTCGCGCGCGGGGCGGCCTTCGCCCGTGGCTGTCGCGCCGCCGCCATCGGGTTCCCCGCCCGTGCACGCGCCGAGCGCGAGCGCGAGCGAGGCCAGGGCGAGGGCGGGGCGGGTGGGGGTCGGCATGCGAGGTCTCCGGAGGTGTTCAGGCGAGTTGGGACTGCACGATCCGCAGGATCGCGTGTGCATACAGCTGGCGCAGGCCCCAGGTTGCGCCGGCGCAGACCGCCAGCGCGATGGCCAGGCGCCATCCGTCGCGGCGCAGGCGCAGGCCGAAGAACTGGGTGAACGCCACGGCGACCACCAGCAGCCGCACGGCGGTCATCCAGCGCCCCACATGCACCTTGTAGGCGGCGATGAACGCCGGCGAATCCCACGCCAGCGTCGGCAGCAGGGCCACCAGGAACGCGACCATCACCAGCACCTGGCAGTACACCGCGAGCACGCCGTGCTCGACCAGGTTGTAGCCCTGCCGACGCCGGAACACGAGCGCCGAGCTCGCGAAGATGGCGAAGATGCCGAGGGTGAAGCTCCAGTTCGCGTAGGACTGCACCAGCGCCGCCATCCGCGCCAGCGCCGGATCGGCCCGGCTCGAGAAGCCGTGGTGCTCGAAGTAGCCGCTGGTCGCCACCATCACCGCCAGCAGCGCCACCACGAACAGCAGCAGCTTCAGCGGATGCATGGTGTCCTTGCGACGCCCGAGCACGTAGCCGCGCGCGATGTGCCCGGGCGCGACCAGCAGGCGCACCAGCGTGCTGGCCTGCAGCCGTTCGAACAGCCGCCAGTGCGACCAGGTCTCGCGCCGCAGGTCGCCCCAGGCCAGCCTTCGCGCGCGGGCCTGTCCGCACTGTCCGCACCAGGGCGTGGCCAGCGATGCGCCGCAGTTGAGACAGGTCGGGGCGTCGAACCACGCATCGTGGATCGGATCCGCGGCCGCGACGGGTATGCCACCCGGGGCGGGGGCGTCGCGCGGCGTGTCGCCGCCGCCTCCGGAGGCCATCCCGCTCAGCCCCTGCCGCGCTGCAGCAGCGCGCGCAGTTCGTCCTTGCCGGCGGCATCGAGCGCGCCTTCGCCGACCAGCGCCTGCAGCTCGTCGACGCGCTGCTGAAGCGTCTGCCGGTCGAGCTGGGCCATGGTGTCGCGGAACTCGTCGCGCCACAGCGACTCGTCGCCCGGCATGCCCTGCGTGGCCAGCTTCTGCAGGGCCGTTTCCTCGTCGCGCCCGTCGAATGTCTCCAGCAACGCGCCGGTGGTGATCGCCGGCCGCGCGTGCACCAGGCCGACGAGTTCGGTCAGCAGCTCGATGCCCGGCTGGCGCAGCGCGACGAACCGGTAAGGCG
>DATINB010000133.1:0-3890 GCA_035474775.1 Luteimonas sp. | reverse complement strand
GTTTCCTCGATGTCGCCGCCCTTGGTGGCGCGCGCCGAGTTGACGTCGATCGCGGTCAGCGCTTCGGTCTGGTCGATGACCAGCGCGCCGCCGGACGGCAGGCGCACGTTGCGCTCGTAGGCGTTCTCGATCTGCGACTCGATCTGGTAGCGGTTGAAGAGCGGGACGTCGTCCTTGTATTCCTTCAGCTTGCGCAGGTTGTGCGGCATCACCTGCTCGACGAACTCCCTGGCCTCCGCGTACATCTCCGGGGTGTCGACCAGGATCTCGCCGATGTCGGCACGCATGTAGTCGCGCAGCGCGCGGATGATCAGCCGCGACTCCTGGTAGATCAGGAACGGCGCCGGCTTGGTCAACGCGGCTTCGGCGATGGCGCGCCAGACGCTCAGCAGGTAGTCGAGGTCCCACTGCAGTTCCTCGGCGTCGCGGCCCACGCCGGCGGTGCGGATGATGACCCCCATGTCCTCGGGAATCTGCAGCGCGTCCATCGCCTTCTTGAGCTCGGCGCGGTCGTCGCCCTCGATCCGGCGCGACACGCCACCGGCGGTCGGCGAGTTCGGCATCAGCACCATGTAACGGCCGGCCAGCGAGATGAACGTGGTCAGCGCCGCGCCCTTGTTGCCGCGCTCGTCCTTGTCGACCTGCACGACCACTTCCTGGCCTTCGCGCAGGAGTTCCTTGATGCCGGACTTGTTGTGGTCGACGCCCGCGGCGAAGTAGTCGCGCGAGATCTCCTTCAAGGGCAGGAAGCCGTGGCGCTCGCCGCCGTATTCGATGAACGCGGCCTCGAGGGACGGTTCCAGCCGGGTGATCCGGCCCTTGTAGATGTTGGACTTCTTCTGCTCTTTCGACGGCTGCTCGAGATCGATGTCGTAGAGGGTCTGGCCGTCGACGGTGGCGACGCGCAGTTCTTCTGCCTGCGTCGCGTTGATCAGCATGCGTTTCATGGTTGCGTTCCTCGCGCGCTCTCGCACGCGGAAACGCCGTGGCGTGTCGCCTGGATGTGGCCTGTCGCCGGCCGCGCAGGCGCAGCGGCGACACCGGTTTGTCCAGCGCTGCAACACCACGGCGGACCGCGGGAGCGCTTGTCATTGCATTCACTAAGGCCGGTGGCTGTCTCCGGCCGATGCCATTCAGGCAAGGGCGTTCGCGCCACTCGGGACATGTTCAACGCCGCCGCCGAAGCGGAGGACGATCTCCGGCGCTGCCTGCCAGTCGCTACCATGGATGCCCCGGGGGCATTGGCCGCGCGCTGGACGGGACCCGCGGAAGGCCGGCTTTCGGCCGGGGAACTTCCTGCGAAATCAGCACCTTACCTCGCCCACTGAGTGTAACAGAAAACCTTCACATGACAGAGGCTCCCTCCGGCACCGGCCTATCCGGCGGCGTGCACATGGTCCGCGTGGAGGCCGAGCGCGCCGGCCAGCGGCTCGACAACTTCCTGCTCGGGCTGCTCAAGGGCGCGCCCAAGTCGTTGATCTACAAGATCGTGCGCAGCGGCCAGGTGCGCGTGAACGGCGGGCGCGCCAAGCCGGACACGCGGCTTGAAGTCGGCGACCAGGTTCGCGTGCCCCCGGTGCGGCTGGCCGACCCTGCGGAACGCGGGACGCCCGCCCGTGGCCTGCTCGAGGCGATGTCGGCCAGCATCGTCTACGAGGACGCGCGCCTGCTGGCGATCAGCAAACCGTCGGGCATCGCCAGCCACGGCGGCAGCGGCGTCAGCTTCGGTGTGATCGAGACCCTGCGCGCGTTGCGTCCGGGCGCTCCCATGGAGCTCGTCCACCGGCTCGACCGCGACACGTCCGGCCTGATGGTCATCGCCAAGAAGCGTTCCGCGCTGCTGGAACTGCAGGCGTTGATGCGCGAGGACGGTGGCGGCATCCGCAAGCGCTACCTCGCCCTGCTGGTGGGCCGCATGCCCGACGGGGTGATGAGCGTCGATGCCCCGCTGCACGTGGGCCTGCGCCAGGGCGGCGAGCGGCACGTGCAGGCGCTGCCGCATTCGGCCACCGGCGCGGCCGGGCCGGGCAAGGCGTCCCTGAGCCATTTCCGCATGCTGGAGCGCCGCGGCGGGCAGTCCTACTGCGAGGTCCGCATCGAGACCGGGCGCACCCACCAGATCCGCGTGCATGCCCAGCACATCGGCCATCCCGTGGCCGGAGACGACAAGTACGGCGATCCGGACGCCAACCGGCGCCTGCGCGATCAGGTCGGCCTGAAGCGGCTGTTCCTCCACGCCGCGTCGCTGGAGTTCACGCTGGACGGTGGCCGCGCGCCCTACGTCCTGAACGCACCATTGGCCGGCGAACTGGTCGCGGTGCTGGACCGGCTCGGCTGACGCCGGGGGATGGCACGGCCCGGCGTACGGGTACGAGCTCCCCCGCGACCCTCAACCCGCCAACAGGCTGGCGCGCCCTGCGCAGATGAAATCGTTCTCGCTCAGACCGCCGACGTCATGGGTCGAGTAGCGGACCACGCAGCGGTCGTAGTGGACCCCGAGATCCGGATGGTGGTTCTCGCGGTGGGCCATGTACGCCAGTGCGTTCACGAACGACAGCGTCCGGTAGTAGTCCTCGAAGTGGAACGTCCGCTCCAGTGCGTCACCGGCTTCGCTGATGGTCCAGCCCGGCACGTGCCGCAGGCGCGACTGGATGGCGCCGGGATCCAGGCGGTGGCTGGCGCCCTGCAACGGCGTGCAGTGGGCGTCGGCATGGGGATGGGGCAGGTCTCTGACGTGGGTCATGGCCACTCCGGGCAGTGGGGGGCGCGCAAGGCGCATGAATGGGAGCGCCGCGAGGGCGGCTGGGCGGCCGGGCCGCGGCGGGCGCATCGATCGAGGCCGGTAGAATAGCGTCATGCCCATCCTGCCCCCAGCCATGCACGCTCCCTCGCACCCGTCCACGACCGCGACCCGGGGCTCGCGCCGATGATCGACATCTCGATCCCCGCGCAGGCGCACTTCCGCCGGTTGATCGAACGCGAAGCGATCCCCGGGATGGGGGTGCGGCTGTCGGCGGTAAATGCCGGCACGTCGAGGGCCGACGTGCGCCTCGAGTTCGCCGAACCCTCCGACCTGCAGGGCGACGAGTGGGCGATCGACTGCGACGGCTTCACGCTCTGGCTCGAGGCGAAGAGCGTCAGCTATCTGGACGGCGCCGAGATCGACTACGCCGTCCAGGCCACCGGCGGCCAGCTGCAGATCAGGGCGCCCAAGGTGAAGGGCGAGGTGCCGTCTGGCTCGGCCTCCCTCGTCGAGCGTGTGCACTGGCTGGTCGAGCACGAGATCAATCCACAACTCGCGCAGCACCGCGGCCACGTGGATGTGCAGGAGATCACCGCCGAAGGCGTGGTGGTGCTGCGCTTCGGCGGCGGCTGCCAGGGCTGTGGCATGGCCGATGTCACGCTCAGGCAGGGGATCGAGAAGACGCTGCTGGACAAGGTGCCCGGCGTCACGGCGGTGCGCGATGCGACCGACCACGACACCGGCGCGGCGCCCTACATGCCCCGCGACGTGGCCTGACCCGACGGCCTGCGGCCTGCCATGTACACCGCCGCCGACCTGATCGCCGCGCTGCGGCGGCGCGAACGGCACAGCCTGCGTCCGCGACCCGGGCGCCCCGCGGCCGCAGGCTGGTCCGCCTGGTTCCAACCCGATCCCGGGGCAGGGGGGCGGTCGCCGGGCGCGGACCCGCTGGCGCCGCTGATGACGGTACTGCTCGCCAGGCAGCCGTCTGCACCGGTGGCAGCCACGCCGCCAGCCACGCCGGTCGCCGCCTTCCGCTCGCTGTGGCGCCAGCGCTGGGAGCCGCCGGTCCATGACGAGCGCCCTGCGCATGCGCTCTCGGCCGCTGCCAGCGCGTTGCTGCACCTGGTGTTCGCGATCCTGCTGG